>NZ_JBEZBW010000050.1:0-59056 GCF_040647305.1 Saccharothrix sp. NPDC042600
CCCCTCGGGCTTTCTTTTTTTTAAGTCAGACCAACCCGCACAACTCCGTTCCCTTTTTATAAACACCCCCCCCCCCCGCGGCGGGGGGGCCGGGGCGCGGCCCCCCGGGCGGGGGCGGGGGGGGTGGCGCGGGCGGGCCGCGCCCGGGGGGGGGCCCCCCTCGTGCACCCCCCCGCGCGGGCCGCCCCCCGCCTCCGCTCTCAGCCGCCGTTCGACGCCCGGTAGGGCTGGGCCGAGTAGGCGCGCGGCTTGGCGGTGGTGATGCGCAGGACCGAGTCGTACAGCGTGCGGCCCAGTGCGGCGCGGGCACGCAGGGCCGGGTGGGTCGCGCTGTAGTTGTCCGCGTTCGCCGCCTGGTCCCCGGCGAACTGCCCCGACGCGAACAGCGCGTACGTCACGACCGCCTTGCCCGACGCGTCGAACACGATCCCCGCCTCGTTGCGACCGTCCGCGAACCACCCGGCCTTGGTCGCCACGTTCAGCCGTTCGGCGGACGACAGGTTCAGCCGGATGCCGTCCGTGAACGACGTCAGCGACCGCAGCACCTTCAGCAGGTGCTCCGTCGACCCGGCCGACAGCAGCTCACCCCGCACCAGCTTCTGCAGCAGCGTGAACGTCTCGCGCGGCGTCGTCGTCCCCAGGAAGAACCGGTTCGGGTTGGCCACCGGCACGACCTGCGTGTGCACGAACCCCTTCGCGCGCAGGATCTCGTTCAGCTCCAGCGCCGGCACGACGAGCCCGCACAGCCGCACCGCCGTGTTGTCCGACACGGTCAGCAGCGCCGCCAGCGCGTGCCCCACGGTCACCGAACTGGGGTACGCCCCGTCCAGCCCGAAGATCCCGTCCGTGTCCTGGATCACGATCGACGCGGTCACGTCCACCCGCTGGTCCAGGGTGATCAACCCCCGGTCGACCTTGTCCAGCACCGCGACGGCCACCGCGATCTTGTTCACGCTGTACGCGTCGACCACCCGGTCGGCGTGGTCCTCGACGGCGGTCTTCACGACGCCGTCCGGGTCGGCCACACCGATGTGGGACGACCACGTCCCGCCCGCGAAGTACGTCTCACGCTGGTACTTCCGCGCGATCTTGCGGCGCGCGAGGTCGGCGGTGGTCGGGATCAGCGCGTCCCACTCGGCGTCGGTCTCCTGCGCCGACGCGGGGCCGGCGGTGCCCAGGACGGCGCCCGCCGCCGCGACCGAGCCCAGACCCAGCGCGAACCTGCGGTTGATGTTCATGTGCCCCCAATCAGATGGTTGTCCGCCACTTAGACGCCATCGGTCGCGGTTTTGTTGCCTCCGGTGGCGCAGCGCGGTGCGCTGATCCAACCAGCAGTAGCCTGCCGACATGGGTGAAGGGGTATTCCTCATCACGGGCGCGTCCCGCGGCATCGGGCTGGCCACCGCGCAGGCCGCCGCCGAGGCCGGGTACCGGCTGGTGCTGACCGCGCGGGACGTGGACAGGCTCGCCGAGCACGCCGCGCGCCTGGGCGGACCCGACCGGGTGTGGGTGGCCGCCTGCGACGTGCGCAAGTGGGAGCAGGTCGCCGCGCTGGTCGGCCGGGTCGAGGAGGAGTGGGGGCGGCTGGACGTCGTGTTCGCCAACGCGGGCACCAGCGTGGTCACCTCCTTCACGTCCTCGCAGGGCGCGCCGCCCGCGCAGTGGGCCGACATGGTCCTGACCAACGTGTGCGGCCCGGCGTACACCGCCCGCGCCGCCCTGCCCGCCCTGATCCGCAGCGGCGGCCACCTGGTGCTGACCGGGTCCGCGGCCGGGCGCGGGGTGCGGCCGGGCAACCTGTACGCGGCGACGAAGTGGGCGGTCACCGGCCTGGCGCAGGCGATCCGGGCGGAGTGCGTCGGCACGGGCGTGCGGGTCACGCTGGTCCAGCCCGGCCTGACCGACACCGGCGGCATCCCGGCCTCCCGGCTGGGCGACCCGAAGCTCGCGCCCGCGGACGTGGCGCGCGCCGTGCTCTACGCCGTGTCCCAGCCGTCCACTGTGGACGTCAACGAGATCCTGGTCCGGCCGGTGGGCCAGGACGCGTACCGGTGAGCCGCGCGCCGACCTCCCGCAACGCCGCCACGACCTCGTCCGACGCCTCCAACGCGTAGTCCGCGCCGCACAGCAGCAGGTCCGCGGCGATCGGCTCGATCGCGTCCGCGCCCAGGTGCACCCGGCAGGTGGTCGCCGACACGGGCTCCACCTTGCCGGGCAGCGCCACCACCAGCCGCGCCTCCACGACCGCCGCCGGCGCCTGGACCAGCGCGGACGCCGTGTACCGGTAGGGCGCGGAGGTCAGCCGGCGCGCCACGAACGCGCCCGGCTCCTCGGGCGGTTCGCGCGGCGGGAACCGGTGCCCGGTGGTGCGCGGCGCCCCGATCCGGTCCACCCGGAACATCCGCCAGTCCCGCTTGGCCGGGTCGAACGCGAGCAGGTACCAGAGCCGGAACAGCGTGACCAGGCTGTGCGGCTCGACCTTGCGGTCCTGCCCCTTGTAGGCGAACCGCACCGCCTCGCGGTCCCGGCACGCCGCCGCCAGCACGCCCAGCGCCCTCGGGTCGGACTCGGGCGTCCCGCCGAACGGGATGCGCGCCACCGTCGAGCCCAGGGCGTCGATCTGGCGGCGCAACCGGTCCGGCAGCACGGGTTCCAGCTTGGCCAGCGCGCGGAAAGCGCTCTCTTCCATCCCGCGCGTGGCCGCCGCCGTCCGGAGCCCGATGGCCACCGCCACCGCCTCGTCGTCGTCCAGCAGCAGCGGCGGCAGGTCGCGGCCGGACTCCAGCCGGTACCCGCCCGTCGTGCCGGTCGCGCCGTGCACGGGGTAACCCAGCTCGCGCAGCCGTTCGACGTCGCGCCGCACCGTCCGGTCGGTCACGCCGAGCCGCTCCGCCAGGTCCGCGCCGGTCCAGTCCCGGCGGCTCTGGAGGAGTGACAAGAGTCGCAACATGCGGGCGGGCATGGTCATTACGGACATCCTATGTCCTAAAGCCGACCTACTGTCGATCACATGACGACATACGTGCTGATCGCGGGCGCATGCCACGGTGGCTGGTACTACGAGCCCATCACCGCCCAGCTGCGCGCCCAGGGCCACCAGGTGCACGCGCCCACGCTGAGCGCCGACGGCAACCTCAAAGAACACGTGGAGCAGGTGCTCGCCCTGCTCGACGGCCTGGACGACGTCGTGCTGGCCGGGCACAGCTACGGCGGCATGGTGATCACGGGGGCGGCGGACCGCGTGCCCGAGAAGATCAAGTCCCTGGTGTACGTGGACGCGCTGGTGCCGCGCGACGGCCAGTCCGCGTGGGACCTGGTGCACGGCTTCTGGCGGGACTGGTACATCGACGGCGTGGCGGCCGACGGCCGGGGCGTGGCCCCGATGCCGTTCTTCGACGACCGGGCGTTCGCGCACCCGATCGCGTCCCTGCTCCAGCGCTCCCGCCTGACCGGCGCGACCGACAACATCACCAACCGCTGGTACCTCTACTGCGAGCAGACCCGGGAAAGCCCCTTCACGCAGTTCCGCGACGCGTTCCAGGACGACCCGACCTGGCAGGTGCGGTCCCTGGACGTCGGCCACGACTTCCTCGACGGCGGCGCGGACGAGTTCCTGGACGTGCTGGCGAAGGCGGGCGCGTAGCCCGTCCGGTTCGGCCACGATGTCCGCGTGGACTTACGCAGGTGGTGGGTGGCCGGTGTGGCCTTCGTCGTGGCTGTCGGCGGAGTGCTGTTGTGGTTGTCGGGCTCCGAGGTCGCGCTGGACAGAGGTGACAAGCTCGCCGGCGTCGCCGGGGCGCTGCTGGCCACCGCCGGGCTCGTCACCAGCGTGGTCGCGGTGGTGGTGGCGATCCGGGGCAACCGGAGCGCCGACCTGCGCCAAGCCGCGAACCACCTGGCCGGCCTGGTCGCCGGGCAGTGGGAGCGGGAGGCCGCCGCGCGCGGGCTGACCCGTCCGCTGGAGGTCGGCTGGGCGTCCACCACCCTCCCGGTCGCGCCCGCCGCCGCCGACGTCCTCGGTGACCACGTGGTCCCGGGTCGTCCCACCCGGCTGAAGCTGCGCGGCGCGGTACCCGACCTGGCCGACGCCTTCCTGCGCCTGCCCGCCCGCCGCCTGGTGCTGATCGGCGCGCCGGGCGCGGGCAAGACCAGCGCCGCCGTCCTGCTGACCGCCGGCCTCGCGCGCCGGCGCACGGCCGACGACCCGGTGCCGGTGCTGGTGTCCCTGTCCTCCTGGGACCCGGAGCGGCAGGGCCTGGAGGAGTGGCTCACCGATCGCATCGCCGTGGACCACCCGGTGTTCGGCAAGCGCGGCACGTACGGCCCGGCGGTGGCGCGGGCGCTGGTGGACAGCGGGACGGTGCTGCCGGTCCTGGACGGCCTGGACGAAGTCGCGCCGGCGGCGCGGAAGGCGGCGGCGGAGGGCATCGCCCACGCCTTCAGCACCGGCCCCCTGCTGTTGACCGCGCGGTCGCGGGAGTACGAGGAGACCGTCCGCGTGCCGCTCGGCCGGGCCGCGGTCGTGGAGCTGGGCTCGGTGACCCCGCGGGCCGCCGCCGCCTACCTGCGCGCGGGACTCGCCGAGGGCGACCGGCGCTGGGACCCGGTGGTCGAGCGGTTGGCCGCGGACCAGGACGGCGCGCTCGCCCAGGCCCTGTCCACCCCGCTCATGGTCTACCTGGCCAGGACGGCGTTCACCGCGGGCGACCCGCGCGACCTGCTCGAACCCGCCACGGCCGCCGAGGTCGAGCAGCTCCTGTTGGACGCCTACCTGCCCGCGCTGTACCCGGCGGGGGAGCGGGTCGCGGTGGCGCGGCGGTCCCTGCGCTTCCTGGCGCGCCGGTCGGCGCTGGGCGCGGACCTGGCGTGGTGGCGGCTGTTCCTGCTGCTGCCCAAGCCGCACGCGGTGGTGGCGGCGACGCGGGGCGCCATCCTGGCCGCCCTGATGAGCGTCGTGTTCATGGTGACGTCGGTCCCGGCCGAGGTGTGGGCGAACGCTCCCCTGGAGCGGTTGCTGCTGGTTCCACTCGCCGTGATGTCACCGGTGACGCTCATCGGCGCGGCGGTCGGCGGCGTGCTCGGTCCGCTCTGGGCGGCGCTGGTCACGCGGGTCGGTCGCGGCGCGGACGCCGTCGTGCCGCTGCCGCGGTACCTGGACGTCCGGGCCGGGCGGGTGGTCGGGTTCGCGGTCGCCGGCGCGGCGGCCGGCGCGGTGACGTTCGCCGGCATGGCCCTCGCGGCGGCGCGGCCCGACGCGCTGGCCGCCGCGGCGCAGGCCGGGGCGGCCCTGGGCAGCGTGTCGTTCATCGGTGGCGAGGTGACCAAACGTTCGGCGCCGGACGTCCCGGTGCGGCCCGGGGACGGCCTCGCCGCGGACCGCTCGACCGCGATCCTGGTGGGTGCGCTGAGCCTCGTCGGCCTCGTCGCCGGCTTCTGGGGCTGGATCGCGGCCGTGGGCGACGTGGGCGAGGACGCGACGTTGTTGCTCGCGGCGTTGACCGGCGTCGTGGTCGTCTTCTTCCGGTACCTGTCGTGCGCCTGGGTGAAGTTCGAGATCGCCCGGTTCTGGTTCCGGGTGTCGCGCAAGACGCCCTGGCGGCTCATGGAGTTCCTGGAGGACGCCCACCGCCGAGGTGTGCTCAGGCAGGTGGGCGGCGGTTACCAGTTCCGGCACCTGCGGATCCAGGAGTTCCTCGCCGGGAGGTGAAGGGGCCGTCGACCGGGCGCTTGGTCGACGGCCCCCGCACCGAACGGTCAGCCCTTGGTGCAGCGCTGGCCGTTGACCGTGAAGTCGGTCGGTTCCGCGTGCGGCGGGGTCGAGGAGGCGTTCAGGCCCACCTGGACCGAGCCGCCCGCCGGGACGTTGCCGTTCCAGCCCACGTTGGTGCCGGTCACGACCTGGCCCGACTGCGACCAGTTCGCCGACCAGCCCTGCGTGATCTTCTGGCTGCCCGGCCACGTGAACTTCAGCGTCCACGACGACCACGGGCTGCCGCTGGTGTTCTGGATGGTGATGTTCGCCGACAGGCCCGTGCCCCACGTCGACTGCCGGTAGGTCACCTTGCAGTACGTCCCGCCGTCCGCCTTCGTGGTGAACGTGCCGATCGGCGACATGGCCGACCGCAGCCCCGCGCCGTTGCGCGCCACCACGGCGAAGCGGTACGCCGTGTCGGGGCGCAGGCCGGTCACCGCGTACGTCGTGCCGGTGACCGTGGCGACCACGCGCAGCGCGTCACCCTCGACCGCCACCACGTCGTAGTCCTTCACGCCGCTCTCCGCGTCCGACGAGGCCGTCCACGTCAGGGTCGCGCCGGTCGTCGTGATGCCGGACGCCACCGGGGTGCCCGGCACGGTCGGGGGAGTGGTGTCGGCCGGGGCCGAGGAGGACTTCTCCGCCGCCCAGTTGGCCACCCACGCGAACGCCGAGTTCCAGTTGACCGTGACCTCGTTGAGCGAGTACGCCTCGATGTGGTCCACGAAGCACTTCTGCGGCTTGCACCCGGGCAGCAGGCGCGCCGCGATCGGGTCCTGCAGGCCGCTGTTCGGGCCACCGGAGAGCACGCCCGGCGGAGCGGTCGGCAACGTGGCGTCGAGCTGGTTCGCCCAGTGCCGGTGGTGGACGTTCTTCACCGGCTGGCTGCCGTAGCCGGTCACGTACGAGTAGCTGACCGGGTTGCGCCCCAACAGGTAGTGCAGGATCTCGAACACGCCCTCGCGGTACTTCGCCGCGCCGGTGAAGTCGTGCGCCAGCGCCAGCACCGACGCGTTGTTCGCGATCAGGCCGTTGGAACCCCACTCGTAGCTGCCGTCGGTCGTGCGGTACGCCGCCGGGTAGGCCATCGACGCGAACTGCGAGAGCAGCCCGTCGGCCGTGGTGGTGAACGCCTGCCGGATGGCCGCGACGTCCGCCGCGGGCAGGCCGTTGGGCACGATCGCCAGCGTGATGTCACCCAGCGGACCCGTGGAGCCCCAGTCGAAACCGCGCTGGTTGAGCGACTGTCCCTTGTAGAGGGCCGAGCCGGTCACGTCGGCGCGGTAGGACGCCTCGCCGGTGGTCGCGAACATCTCCGCCGCGGCCCAGTAGAACTCGTCGGACAGCGTGTTGTCGCTGTACGAACCGCCGCCGGTGCCGTCGTTCGGGTCGGCGATCTTGTTCGGGTTCGCCTTCGCCGCCGCGTACGCCCTGACCGCCGCCGCCTGCGCCTTGGCCGAGAACGCCGGGTCGATCGTCTTCCAGATCCGCGCCGCCTGCGCCGCCACGGCGGCCAGGTTCAGCGTCGCCGCCGTGCTGGTCGCCGACAGCCGCCGTGCCTGCGGGTCCTGGTGCGGCAGCAGCGGCAGGCCGGTCCACGCGGCGTCGTGGATCTTGTGGTGCGCCATGCCGTCGGGCGCCTGCATCTTGAGCAGGAACTCGACCTCCCAGCGGGCCTCGTCCAGGATGTCCGGGACGCCGTTGGCCTTCTCCGGGATGTTCAGCTTGCCGTCGCCCAGCGCGGACGCGTCACCCAGGCGCAGCGCGCGCTCGTAGGTGTTGAGCACCTGCCACGCCGAGATGCCGCCGTTGACCACGTACTTGCCGTGGTCGCCCGCGTCGTACCAGCCGCCGCGCACGTCGAGCGTGTACCCGCAGGCCAGGTCGGACTTGCAGGGCACGTTGTTGTCACCCTGGTTCGGGGCGACGTTGAGGTGCCCGGCCGGGCGCGCGTAGGTCTCGCCGACGTACTGCGCCTGGATCTCGATGCCGCTGCGCTGGTGGTAGAAGAACGCCAGGGCGTCGTAGCGCAGCTGCTTGAAGCGGTCGGCGGAGATGTCGAACGGGAAGCTGGTCTCCGTGCCGACCGACAGGGTGTAGCCGGTGCCGGTGGTGTCGTAGGAGGAGAAGTCGATGACGTGCGTCGAGTCGCCCGACGCCGCGTCGACACCCTTGGGCGTGGTCTGACCGGTGGCGACGGTCGCGCCCGCCGCGTTCTTCAGCGTCCACGTCTGCGGGGTGGTCGCCGTCGAGGTCAGGGTGGCGCGCTTGGGCAGGCCGGGCAGGTAGGCGACCTGGTCGGCGTTGATCTTCTTCGGCGCCGGGCCGACGTCGCCGCCCGGCGGCTTCACGCCGCCGACCAGCGAGATGTTGTCGACGCAGATGGTGTTGTCGGCCGCGTTGCCGCCGAGCTGGAAGGAGATCTGCCCGTTGCCGGCTTCGGGGAAGTCCAGTTCCGGCGTGAAGGTGAAGCTGTAGGTCTGCTTGGTGGTGGTCAGCGTGACGCCGTGGCGCGCGATGCCCCGGTAGGGGGCGACCGCCTCGCCGGCGTTGGCGGCGATGGCCTGCGGCGCGGTGGCGTAGGCGTCGAAGGACATCCGGTAGGACTGGCCTGCCTCGAACGGCACGCCGTTCTGCCCGATCAGGGCGTCCCAGGGGTTCGCGGTGCCGCCGGTGACGGTCGCGCACAGCTCACCGCCGACCACGCGGTTGGTGACCCCGGCGCTGGACCACCACGGGTCCGCCGTGCCGCCGGAGAACGTGCCGTTGACGATCCGCTCGTAGTCGGCCGCGTGCGCGGTGCCGGAGGCCAATGCGCCGGTCAGGGCGGCGACGGCGAGGGAAGCGGTGGCCTGGCGGCGCCACCGGGGAGGGGGAAGCGATCTCATGGACAGGGCTCCTCCGTCTGCTCTGACGGTTGACGACGCTTCTGGGAGCGCTCCCTGGGAGCGCTCCCAGAGACTTTAGGGTGACCCGGCGCACATCCACAAGGGCGAAAGTTGACCTCCACTTAGCTGGAGGTCGCAGGCTGGTCCCACGAGTCGGAACGGCCCATGGGGGACGCGGTGCGCGCGGTGTGGATGAACGGGTTCGGGGGACCTGAGGTGCTGGTCGCGGGGGAGGCGCCGGACCCGGTGGCGGGTCCGGGGCAGGCGTTGGTCGAGGTCGCGTACGCGAACACGACCTTCGTGGAGACGCAGTACCGGCGCACCGGGCAGGGGCCGTTCCGGCTCGAACCGCCCGCGATCCTCGGCAACGGCGTGGGCGGCGTGGTGACCCGGGTCGGCGAGGGCGTGGACCCCGGCCTGGTCGGGCAGCGGGTGATCACCTCGACCGGCGGCCGGGGCGGTTACGCCGAGCGGGTCGCCGTGGACGCGGCGGGCCTGGTGGTCGTGCCCGACGGCGTGCCGCTGGACACCGCGGTCGCGCTGCTGGCCGACGGCCGCACCGCCCTGCTCAACCTGCGCACCGTCGGCGACGTCGCCGGGCGGCGGGTCCTGGTGCTCGCGGCGGCCGGCGGCGTCGGCACGCTGCTGGTCCAGCTCGCCAAGGCCGCTGGCGCGACCGTCGTGGGCGCGGCGGGCGGGGCGGAGAAGGGCGAGGTCGTGCGCGGCCTGGGCGCGGACGAGGTGATCGACTACACCGAGCCGGACTGGGGCGCCGACCCGGTGGACGTCGTGTTCGACGGCGTCGGCGGCCCGACCGCGCGGGCGGCGTTCGAACTGCTGCGCCCCGGCGGCCGGATGCTCAGCTTCGGCCTGGCCGGCGGCGAGTGGGCGGGCATCGACCCGGACCGCGCCGCCGAGCGCGGCGTCACCCTCGTCGAAGGCCGCCGGCCCACGCCGGAGGAGCTGGCCGACCTGGTCGCCACCGTCCTGCGGCACGCCGCCGACGGCACGATCCGGCCGGTGATCGGCCAGCGGTTCCCGCTGGACCGCGCCGCCGACGCGCACGCCGCCATCGAGTCCCGCGCCACCGTCGGCAAGACCCTGCTGGAGGTGCGGTGATGGACGTCGGCACGACCCTGCCCGGCTTCGGCCACGACGTGGTGGCGTTCGCCCAGCACGCCGAGGGCCTCGGGCTGGAGTCGCTGTGGCACGGCGACCACCTGATCCCGGTGAACCCCTTCCTGGACAGCACGCTCGTGCACGCCACGGTCGCCGCCGTCACCACGAAGATCAAGCTCGGCTTCGGCGTCATGGTGCTGCCGCTGCGCCAGCCCGCCTGGACCGCCAAGCAGGTCGCCACCCTGCAACACCTCTCCGGGAACCGCGTCCTGCTCGGCGTGGGCAGCGGCGGCGAGGCGCACGGCGAGGCGGCCTGGCACGCGGTGGACGTGCCGTTCGCCGAACGCGGCAAGCGCACCGACGCCATCCTGGAGGTCCTGCCCGGTCTCGTGCGCGGCGAGCGGGTCTGTTTGCACGGCAGGGAGATCGCCCTCTCGCCCGGCGCCGCCATGCCGCCGGTCCTGGTCGGCGGCGGTGGAAGACCCGCGCTGCGCAGGGCCGCCCGCTTCGGCGACCACTGGTACCCGGCGTTCACCACTCCCCACGCCATTCGAAGGGCGTTGGTGGAGCTGGAGGAACTGGCCGCCCAGCACAACCGTCCCCGCCCCGGTGTCACGGTGGGCGTCAGCGTGGCCCTGGGGGACGTCCCGGCCGCCGTGATCGACCAACGTGTCAAGGGGATGACCGACTACGGGGTGTCCGAGGAGCACGCGCGCGAGGTCATCGTCACCGGCACGCCCGAGCAAGCGGCACAACGGTTCGCGGCCTTCGCGGAGGCGGGCGTGGACCGGCTGGTCGCGATGCCGTTCACCGAAGACCGGTTTCGCCAGACAGAGCTGATCGCGGGGGCTGTGTCGATGGCGTGACTCCGTCACGCGGCTCGGCCGCCCTGCGGGTCGGCTCGTCGCGTCGCGTTTCCCGACGATCGCAAAAGCTGACCGTCGGGAAACGCGACGCGACAAGCCGACGGCGGCCTCGCTACGGTCCTGGTGTGACCGAGGAAGTGTTGCGCGCCAACGGCGTGGACCTCTGCGTGGAGACCTTCGGGGCGCCCGGCGACCCGGCCGTCCTGCTGATCATGGGTGTCACCGGGTCGATGGACCGGTGGGAGGTCGACTTCTGCCGGCCCCTCGCCGACGCCGGCCGGTTCGTCATCCGCTACGACCACCGCGACACCGGGCGTTCGACGTCCTACCCGCCGGGCGAACCCGGGTACGCGTTCCCCGACATGGTCGCCGACGCCGTCGGGGTGCTCGACGCCCTGGGCATCGCGGAGGCGCACGTCGTCGGGCTGTCGATGGGCGGCATGATCGCCCAGCTGCTGACGCTGGACCACCCCGACCGCGTGGCCACGCTGACGTTGATCGCCACCAGCCCGGGCGGTCCCGGCGAACCCGACCTGCCGCCGATGGCCCCGTCCCTGCTGGAGCACTTCGCCGCCGGCGGCACCCCGCCGCCCGACTGGTCCGACCGCGACTCGGTGATCGACCACCTCGTGGCCGCGCAACGGCCCTACCGGGGTTCGCGCCCGGTGGACGAGGTGGCCGAGCGGGCGTTGGCGGGCCGGATCTTCGACCGCTCGACCAGCATCGCGTCCAGCGCCAACCACCTCCAAGTGGTCGGGGGCGAGCCGTGGCGGGCCCGGTTGGGGGAGATCGGGGCCCCGACGCTGGTGGTGCACGGCGACGTCGATCCGTTGTTCCCCTTGGGGCACGCGGAAGCGCTGGTCGCGGAGATCCCGACGGCCGCGCCGCTCGTGGTGCTGCCGGACACCGGGCACGAACTCCCGCGCGGGGTCTGGGACGTCGTGCTCACCCGTCTGGTCGAGCACACGGAGCGTGGACCCGTGACTGCGCAGGGCTGATTCACCCGGACGGCCCGATCAGGGCGCGTTCCCACCGGACGACCCTAGATGGGGTGAACCGAACCGCCATCGCCCTGGTCGTCCTCGGCGCGCTGATCACCTTCCCCGCGCTGGCCCTGGTCCTCGCGCCCGGCGCGCCCGCCGTGGACGTGCGGGAGGTGGCGGTCGGCGCCGTGGAGAGCGCGCGCCGCTCCGCCGACCCGGTCGGGATCGCCGACGAGGTCGCGGCCGTGCTGCCGGCCGGCGCGCGGGCGGTCGTGGTGCGCCCGGCGCGGGGCAACGAGCCGCCGTCCCGGACCGCGACGCCCCGGGTGGCCGTGCTGGTGGGCGCCGTCGACCAGGCGGCCGTGGGGTTGCTGGTCGCGGGCGGCGGGATGGTCGGCGCGCACGCCACGCCCGACGGGTGGTGGGCGTCGGTGGCCGTGCCCGCGACCGTGCCGCCGCCGACCCTGCCCGCGCTGGCCCTGCTGGTCGGGGCTGTGCTGCTGGGCGCGGCGGCGACCGGCGTCAACCGCGGCCGGGCCGCGCCGCCGCCCGCGGCCCGCCAGAAGGACGTGCTGGTGCGCGGCCTGACCGACCTCATGCCCAAGCTGCCCGAGGGCGTGGCGTGGCAGGCGGAGAACCTGCTCGCGGCGGCCGGCGTGCGGGTGGTGGTGCCCGACGGCCGCCCGGTGGACCCGAGCCGGCACCACGTCGTCGCCACCGAGCCGACCGACGACGAGGACGCGGTGGACACCGTGGCGCGCACCGTGCGGCCGGGGTACGCCGACGGCGAGCGGATCGTCGTGTGCCCGTCGGTCGTCGCCTACGTGCGAGAACAGGGGTAGTTCACCCTTGACTGGTGTAGACCAATCCTGTTGAGTGGCCCGAGTCACGTCCGAGGGCGCTCGAACGGGAGAAGAGATCACGTGTCGAGATTCCGCGTTGTGGCGGCCATCGCCACCATCGTGGTCGGGGCGGCACTGACTGTCGCAGCCGCCACGACCTCCGCATCCGCCGCCGCGTGCGCGACGCCGTGGAGCGCGTCCGCCGTCTACACCGGCGGCATGACGGCATCGCACAACGGGCACAACTGGTCCGCGAAGTGGTGGACCCAGAACGAGACGCCGGGCAGTGCCCAGGTCTGGGCCGACCAGGGCGTCTGCGGCGGCGGCACCACCACCACCACGTCCCCGCCGTCGTCCTGCTCCTACCCCGCATGGGTGCAGGGCAAGTTCTACGCCGCCGGCAGCATCGTGAAGTACACCGACGGCAAGCACTACATCGCCGAGCACGACAACCCGGGCTACGACCCGACGATCAGCACCTGGTACTGGGACCCGTACAACTGCGGCACCAGTCCCACGACGACCACGACCTCCACCCCGCCGAACACCGGTGGTTTCGTGGTCTCGGAGGCGCAGTTCAACCAGATGTACCCGAACCGGAACCCCTTCTACACCTACAGCGGTCTCAAGGCCGCGCTGAGCGCGTACCCCGGTTTCGCCAACACCGGCAGCGACACGGTGAAGAAGCAGGAGGCGGCGGCCTTCCTGGCCAACGTCAACCACGAGACCGGCGGCCTGGTGCACATCGTGGAGCAGAACCAGGCCAACTACCCGCACTACTGCGACGCGAGCCAGCCCTACGGCTGCCCTGCGGGGCAGGCGGCGTACTACGGCCGGGGTCCGATCCAGCTGTCGTGGAACTTCAACTACAAGGCCGCCGGTGACGCCCTGGGCCTGCCGTTGCTGACCAACCCGTGGCTGGTGCAGAACGACGCCTCGGTGGCCTGGCGCACGGGCCTCTGGTACTGGAACACCCAGAACGGCCCCGGCACGATGACCCCGCACAACGCGATGGTCAACGGGCACGGCTTCGGCCAGACGATCCGCAGCATCAACGGCGCCCTGGAATGCGACGGCCGCAACCCGGCGCAGGTCCAGAGCCGGGTGGACGCCTACCAGCGCTTCACCGCCATCCTCGGCGTCTCGCCGGGGTCGAACCTGTACTGCTGACACGGAAACGCGGGACCCGCGCACGACACGGCGGGTCCCGCGTCCGTCAGCCCACGACGCGGCGGATCGTGCTGATCGGCCCGATCGAGTCGATGTCCGCGATGCGCACCGGAACGCCCTCGGTGGACGCGTGCACCGCCCGCACCCGACCGCGGCCTGCGTGTAGGTGGTGCGCGGGATCGCCACGGACACGCACGGCTTGCCGTCGGGCGTCTACGGCTGTAGACATACGGCGCGACACCTCGCCGCTGTCGGCGGCCGGCACGTCCAGTGCGCTCAACCGGTTCAGGAAGGCCTGCTGCGAGGTCGCGACCGGGAACGCGGACAGGGTGCCGAAACGTGCTCCCTCGTAGGAGGCTTCCGTGAGCAAGTCCACCCGACCGCGCAAGCGTTCCCGCTCGGTTCGGGCGTCGGCGCCGGTCCGCGTCACCGTCGCCGGCTCCGCCCCGCGTGCGCCCAGGTCGTCCTGGGCCTTGAGAGTTCCTCGTACCGCGCGAGCGCGTCCGTCGGCTGGGCCTGGGCCGGTGCGGCAACTGTGAACGTCGCGACGACCGCTGCCGCCGGCGCTGTCGCACGTTGGACCGGGTGTCGGGGCACATCGGGGGTTACGGGCGGCTGGACCAGTCGGTTCAGATCCTTGACCCGGATGACGTTGCCGATTATGGTCTAGACCACCATCGCCGAGTGTGGCTCTCCCGTCGCGGAGCGCGACCACACCCGGCGGGATCCGGCCGCCGCGGATATGGACCCTGCCCAGGAGACTCCTCGTGGGTCTCCTCCGAAGGAGCTGGACACATGAGCCTGAAACGCAAGCTCGCGGCGGTACTCGCCGGCGTCGGCGTGGCCCCGTTCATCGTCGTGGTGTCGGCGGGAACGGCGAGCGCGCACGGCTACATCTCGTCGCCGCCCAGCCGGCAGGCGAACTGCGCGCAGGGCCGCGTCTCGAACTGCGGCCCGATCGTCTACGAACCGCAGAGTGTCGAGGGCCCGAAGGGCCAGCAGAACTGCCACGCCGGCGACAGCCGCTGGGCTCCGCTGAGCGACGAGAGCAAGGCGTGGCCCGCCGCCTCGGTCGGCAACAACGTGACGTTCACCTGGACCATCACCGCCCGGCACGCCACCACCACGTGGCAGTACTTCATCGGCGGCAGCAAGGTCCACGAGGTGAACGACGGTGGCCGCCAGCCCGGTTCGACCGTGACCCACAACGTCAACCTCGGTGGCCGCACGGGCCGCATCAAGCTGCTCGCGGTGTGGAACATCGCCGACACCCCGATGGCGTTCTACAACTGCGTCGACCTCCAGGTCGGCGGTGGCGGCACCCCGACGACCACCACCACCCCGACCACGACCACCACCCAGCCCACCACGACGACCACGACCCCGCCCGCGGGCGGCACGTGGGCGGCGGGCACGTCCTACGCGGTGGGCGCGCAGGTCACGTACGGCGGCGCGTCGTACAAGTGCATCCAGGCGCACACGTCCCTGGCCGGCTGGGAGCCGCCGAACACGCCGTCCCTGTGGCAGCGGCTCTAGGCGACCTGTGCCAGAAAGCCCGTCCGCGCTGCCCTGTCACAGCGCGGGCGGGCCCCACCCAGGGAGGACGACCTTGCGACGCCTGATGGCGGTACTCGGGGGCCTGCTGCTCCCGGTGCTCCTGCTGACCGGCTGCGGCTCCGGCGGGTCGGGCCTGGTGCCCGCGCCGACCGGCCCCGTGTCGACGGTCGCGGAGACCAACGAGTTCAACCCCGTGGACGTGATGTTCCTGCAGATGGCGGTCTCCCACCACAGGGCCGGCATCGAGATCGTGAAGCTGGCGAAGGACAAGTCGGTCCGAACCGACGTCAAGACCCTGGCCGCGGCCATCGAGGTCACCCAACTGTCCGAAGTGGACTCAATGTTGAAGTGGCTGCGGGACTGGAACCGACCGGAGTCCCCGGGCGCGGACGCGCAACTGCACGCCAACCACGGTGGCGACCACTCCACCAGCCCGGAGGCCATCGCGGCACTGGCCGCAACAGGCCCGGGTGAGTTCGAGAAGGCCTTCCTGAACCTGCTGATCGCCCACCAGCACAACGCGGTGGAGATCGCGAAGTTCGAACGCGAGGGTGGCGTCAACCCCCAATCAAAGGCCTTGGCCGACCGCATCTTCCACTCCCGCACCGGCCAGATCTCCCAAATGCTCGGCTACCTCGACTAAGCCACCCAACCGCACGGAGTGCCCTTCACGGGCTGCCAAGCCACAGGAAGGGCCTCGGTTCGTCCGCCGTACGGAGAACGAACCGACGCCCTTCCACCCCCGAAGGCCTGTCGCGCGGCGAGCGCCGCTTTCAGCTTTTGATCTTCGAAGCGTCAGACCGAAAGCGACAGAGAGCTCACGAACCGCCGAGAAGCCCCAGTGACGGGATCGGTGAACGCCAGAACCTTGGCGAGCAACTGCAACGGGTCGGTGAAGTCGTCCAAGGGCTTCTCGCGCAACACCGGGTAGAAGTCGTCGTTCCGGATCGGCACACCCAACGACGCCATGTGCAACCGAAGCTGATGCGTCCGCCCGGTCAACGGCAACAACCGATACCGCCCCCACCCGCCACGAACGTCGACCCGCTCGACCAGCTCCACCCGCGTCTCCGCGTTCACCGGCCCAGGAACCTCCTGCGCCGTGATCACACCCTTCTCCTTGACGATCCGGCTGCGCACCACCACCGGCGTCGCCAACTCGGCCCGGTACGGCGCGATCGCCTCGTACTCCTTGTGCACCAGGCGATCCTTGAACATCGTCTGGTACTTGCCGCGCAACGCGGGATCGACCACGAACAGCACCAACCCGGCCGTCACCCGGTCCAACCGGTGCGCCGGCGACAGGTGCGGCAGGCCCAACTCGGTCCGCAACCGCACCAACGCCGTCTGCACGACGTGCTTGCCGCGCGGGATCGTCGCCAGGAAGTGGGGCTTGTCCACCACCAGGATCGCGTCGTCCCGGTACACCACCCGGAGGTCGAACGGGACCGGCACCTCCTCGGGCAGGTCGCGGTGGAACCACACCGACGTGCCGGGGGCGAACGCCGCGTCCGGGGCGACCGGGCCGTTCAGGTCGTAGATGCGGCCCTCGGCCAACATCGTGTCGATCCGCTCCGGCGCGACCCTCGGCAGCCGCTCGACCAGGTGGTCGCGCAGCGTCGCCCACGACCCCTCGACGGGCAGTCGCAGGCGGGCGGGGTCCAGGCCGTGGCGCTGGGGCAGCGGCGGCCGAAGCTTGCGTCTCATGGCCCGGTCAGCCTAATCGGACGGGCGCCGGTCGGCCGCGTCCGGCCCTAGTCAGCCGGGCGGAACGTCACCGAGTACCCCAGCGCCTGCAGCATCCCCGTGAGCATCTTGCGGGTGTTCTCCTCGGCCCGGTCGGTCAGGCCGGACTCGCGGGCCGCGTCGGCGATCTTCTGCTCCGCCGCCACGTAGAACGGCTGCTGGTCCCGCGTCTCCACCAACGCCGCCAGCCGGTCCACCAACCCCCGCTCCTGCGCGAACACGTAGCTCCGCTCCTGGTGCAGGTTCGGCTTGTCCAGCACCGGCGCGGGCAGGGTCAGCTCCACGGTCTTGTGCTCCGGCGACACCTTCATCGCGTCCTCGGCCAGCGACCCGAACTCGACGTAGGCGTTCACCGTGCCCGCCGCCACGAACAGCGTCCGCTGCCCGGCCAGCACCGCCGGCACGTACCGCACGTCGTGCTCGATGTCGAGCACCACCTGGTACTCGCCCGCCGCCGCGTGGAACTGGCTCAGGTCCCGCAACGCCTGCAACACCGCGGGGCCGCTCCGGTCGACGGTGTCCGTGCCGAACCTCGGCACCACGACGAACACCCCCACCAACGCCACGACCGCCACCACCACCGCACCGATCACCGCGCCGCGCCACTTCATGCCACGCGGGTACCCCACTCACCCCACCCCGCAACCCGCCCCCGCACCACCTCGCACCCCACCCCGCACCGCCCGAGCGCCGCCACTGACGGTCCGCTACCAGGGAACCCTCCGCCCGTCCCGGAAGAAGCCCCCGGTAGGCCCGTCATCGGGCAACGTCACCCCCCACACCACACTCGCCGCCCCCTCCGCCACCGGCCGCCCACCCGGCCCACCCATGTCCGTAGCCACCCACCCCGGGCAAACGGCGTTGACCAGCACCCGATCCCGCCGCAACTCCGCCGCCAACATCACCGTCAACGCGTTCAACGCCGCCTTGGACGTCCCGTACGCCGGCGTGCCCCCACCCACCCCCCGCGAGCGACGCGAACGACGCCGCCTCGCTCGACACGTTGACGATCCGCCCGTGTGACCCCTCGCGCAGCAACGGCAACAACGCCAACACCATCCGCCAGGGCCCGTAGAAGTTGGTCTCCATCGCCTCGCGCACCACCGCGAGGTCCGCGCCGGCCGCCCGTTGCCAGGAGTCGTAGTGCACGGCGGCGTTGTTGACCAGCACGTCCAGCCGCCCGTACCGCTCCTCCACGTACGCCGCCAAGTCCCGCACCGACTCGTCCGACGTCACGTCCAACCGGCGGTGGTCCACCCCCAGCCGACCGGCGACCTCCTCCGCCGCACCGGCGTCCCGGGAGGTCAACACGACCCGGTACCCCAGGTCGGCCAACTGCCGGCACACCTCCCGCCCGATCCCGCGGTTCCCGCCCGTCACCACCGCCACCGCGTCGGCCACGACCGCCCCCACCGCGTCGGCCACGAACTCCGCCCCCACCGCGTCGGCCACGAACACCACCTCCGCCGCCCATCCTGCCCCGAACCGCCCACCCGACCCCCGACCCGCCTGGTACTACGTCAACCGTGCTCCTGCTGCTGGACGTGGACGGCCCGCTCAACCCGTGGGCCGCCCGCACCCCACCGCCCGGCTACGTCCGCCACGAGTGGCGGCTGTCCCGGTGGCGGCGCGCCACCCGCCACGCCCACCTCAACCCCGCCCACGGCCCCGCCCTCCGGTCCCTCGCCGAGCGCACCGGCGCGGAACTCGTCTGGGCCACCTCCTGGGAGGACCTGGCCAACGACACCGTCGGCCCGGCGCTCGGCCTCCCGCCCCTGCGCGTGATCGGCCTGCGCGCCTACGAGGGCACCCCGGACTGGAAGTACGGCGCGGTCGGGCGGTTCGCCGCCGGTCGGCCGCTGGCGTGGCTGGACGACGACTTCGCCCTCTTCGCCTCGGCCCGCGACGCCTTCCTCCGCCGTCGCCGCGAGACCACCGCCCTGATCCCTGTGGACCCGGCCACCGGCATCACCGACGAGCACCTCGCCGGCGCCGAACGCGCGTTGATGTCACCGGCGTAAGTGTGACGACCGCCGGATTTGCGCGTCGATGACAAGAAAAGCGCAGCTCCTTGACCCCCGGATCGCGCGCGCGGAAAGGTTCGACGCGTTGTCGATTTTCCGCTCGACGAGGAGCACCCATGCGATTCCTCGCGCGCCGCCGGACGACGGCGGCGATGGCCACCCTGCTGGCCACGGGCCTGGTCACCGGTCTGGTGGCCACCGGTCCCGCCCACGCCCAAGGATCGTTCTACGACGTCCCCACCGAACTGCCGGCCCGCAACGGCGACGTCATCCGCAGCGAACCCGCCGATTTCTTCCTCGACCCCCTCAAACTGCTCCGCGCGCCCGCCACCGCGCGCCGCGTCCTCTACCGCAGCACGGACACCCACGGCACCGCCATCGCGGTCTCCGGCACCGTCCTCACCCCGCACACCCCGTGGGCCGGTCCCGGCCCGCGGCCGATCGTCGCCTACGCGCCGGGCACCCAGGGCGTCGGCGACGAGTGCGCGCCGTCCCGCCAGATGGCGATGGGCAGCGAGTACGAGGGCCCGTTCCTGTCCGGGCTGCTGCTGCGCGGGTTCGGCGTGGTCGTCACCGACTACGAGGGCCTGGGCACGCCCGGCGTGCACACCTACGTCAACCGGGCCGCCGAGGCGCACGCCGTCCTCGACTCGATCCGCGCCGCCCAGCGGCTGCCCGAGGCGGACCTGCCCGACGCCGGACCGGTGGCGATCTCGGGCTACTCGCAGGGCGGCGGGGCCAGCGCGGCGGCCGTCGAGCTGTACCGGACCTACGCGCCGGAACTCGACCTCAGGGGCGCGTACGCGGGCGCGCCGCCCGCCGACCTGGGCGCGGTGGCCGAGAACCTCGACGGCCACTACGCCGCCGGGTTCCTCGGGTACGCCCTGCTCAGCCTGAACGCCGCCTACCCCGAGCTGGACATCCCGGCGCTGCTCAACGACCAGGGCAAGCGGCTCATGACCGAGGTCGAGCACCAGTGCACGATCGAGGCGGTGGCCGCGCACGCGTTCCGCCAGTCCAAGGACCTCACCAAGGACGGCCGCCCACTGGAGGCCTACCTGACCGAGGAGCCCTACGCCTCCCGCGTGGAGGAGCAGCGGATCGGGGTGCGCAAGCCCGGCGCGCCGGTGCTGGTGGTGCACAGCGTGCTGGACGACATCGTCCCGTACGGGCAGGCCGCGGAGATGGTCCGGAAGTGGTGCGCGCAGGGCGCGAACGTGAGGTTCAGCCCGAGCCTGGCGCCGACGCACGTGGGCGGCGCGATCGCGGCCTACCCGGAGGCGTTCGCGTGGCTGGAGGCCCGGTTCGCGGGCGTCCCGGCCCACGGCAACTGCTAGCCGGCACCGCCGAAGGGCCACTGCAAGGCAGTCACCGCGGAAGCGACACCGCGGAGGGGCGTCGCGAGGGGCGCGGCGGGGCGGAGGCGCCGCGCCCGGAGCGGGAACGCCCCCGTCAGGCGGGGCGTTTCGCCGGGGTGGTGCTCGCCCGGGCGAGCAGGCGGCGGGCCCGGAGCGCGATCTCCAGGGTCAGCCGCTCGTCCGGGTCGGCGAGCCGGTCGCCGAGCAGTTCTTCGAGCTGGTGCATCCGGTAGCGGACGGTCTGCGGGTGCACGTCGAGCCGGTTCGCGATCTCGCCGATGCCGCCCCGCGTCTCCAGCCACGCCAGCAGCGTCGTCTCCAGGCGTTCCCGCTGCTTCACGGTCAGCCCGTCGAACGCGACCAGCGCCCGGGAGGTCAGCTGGCCGACCAGGAACTCGTCGGACAGCAGCGCCAGCGTGGCCAGGTGGTCGTCGCACCAGGTCAGCGGCGTGGCGGGGAGCAGGCCCCGGCGCACGAACGCCAGCGCGCGGCGGGCGCACGCGAGCGACTGCCGGGCCTCGGCCAGCGGGACGGTCGGCCCGACGGCCGCGCGCCGCCCGCGCAGGTCCAGGTGCGGCCGGCCCTTCGGGTTGGCCACCACCAGGCACGGCGTGGAGCTCTCCAGGTCCACCAGGACGTCGCGGCCCAGCTGGACCGACGGGAGCTGGTGCTGGTCCTCCCGGTACTCCAGGGCCACCACGGCGACCCGGTCGGGCAGCGTCCAGTCCGTGGTGCCGGCGAGGTCCGCGATGGACCGCGCCGACGCGGGCTGTTCGGCCAGCACCAGCTTGAGCAACTGCCGACGGCGGCGCTCCAGCGCTCCGTTGGCGTTGCTCTGCGCCTCGGTGTAGCCCTCGATGGCCGCGCGGCACAGCTCGTCCACCCACGCGAAGATCGCGTCGGCGACCACGAACAGGGTGTCGTTGGAGACCCCCATCTCCTTGCCGTGCTGGCTCAGGTGCCGCCACACGACGCGGGCGCCGACCCGCACGGCGGTCTGCAACGAGTCCATCGTCCGGCCTTCGAGGTATTCCATCCGCCCGCTGTAGCGCAGCACGGCCTGCCAGTCGGCCTGCGGCGCGTCGGGGTCGCAGATGTTCTCGAAGCACTTGACGATGGCCATTTCGACCGCGCCGACGAGGACTTCGCGGAACTTGCCCTCCAGCGGTTGCGCGTACGCGGGCACCGCGCGCCGGATCTCGCGGACCGCGTCGCGGACCAGCACACCGGCCAGGGGTCGCATCTTCTCCGCGAGTTCCACCGGGATCGTCCCCCAAAGCTGTCTCGCGGCGCTGTACTCCGCGGTGGTCCGGGGAGCTGTCGTGGGTCGTGGGATCGTTCGCTGCCGCACCAACCCGCCGTTCAGTGAGATCGTCATTGGCCGCCTCCGCAGCGAAGCACCGCCCTGGGGCTTCGCCCGGTTGACGATAAATTCACACCCAAGGTGTGTCAAACAGTCTTTCTGTAACCCTGATGGTTCACTCATTCGGGTGACGAGGGGTTCTTGTCCGGATCTCACAACTTCGGTTTTCGGAACCCGTGCGCGCATGACAAGTCATTACCCCGTCCTGGACTGCGCGCGCGCCGGTAATGCAGTGTGCATTGTCCGATGTCCATTTTGGGAGGTACCGGTTTGCGAAAGATCTTCTCATTGTCTCTGGCCGTCGCCGCCCTGGCCACGGCCGTGGCCGCCCACGTCCCGGCCACCGCGGGGCCCGCCGAGGACGCCTTCTTCACCCCGCCGGACCCGCTGCCGGCGGGCGCGCCGGGGGACGTCGTGCGGGTCCGCGCCTCGGAAGCGGGCGCCATCACCTCAACGGTGCGCGCTTGGCAGGTGATGTACCACTCGACCAGCGCACTGGGTCAACCCAACGTGGTCACCGGGATGATTCTCATCCCCCGATCGGTGGATCCCGCGACTGCTCCGATCGTCTCCTTCGCCTCCGGCACGTACGGGCCCGCGTTCCGCTGCACGCCCTCGGAGATGGAACGCATCGGCGCTTCCTACGAGCAGCCCGCGATCAACGACATGCTGCGCGCGGGCTACGCCGTCGTCATGACCGACTACGAGGGCTACCACCCCGACCCGAAGACCACCTACATCACGGGCCGGTCCGAGGGGCACGCGGTCATCGACATCGTCCGGGCCGCCCAGCGGATGCCCGAGACCGGCCTGTCCCGGGACGCGAAAGTGGTGTTCCGGGGCTATTCGCAGGGCGGCGGCGCCTCGCTGTGGGCCGCGCAGCTCCAGCCGGGGTACGCGCCGGAGCTGAACCTGGTCGGCGCGGTCGGCGGCGGCGTGCCGGCCGACCTGGTGCAGGTGTCGTTGCAGCTCGACGGCAAGCTCGGCTTCGGGTTCCTGGCCTACTCGCTGATCGGCCTGGACAACGCCTACCCCGAGCTGGACCTGGAGAACTACCTCAACGAGACCGGCCGGACCGAGTTCGCCCGGATGCGGCGCGAGGCGTGCACCCTCGAACTGCTGCTGGACTACCGCGGCAAGCGGCTGTCCGAGTACACGACCTCCAGCCCCGTGCTCACGCCCCCGTGGCTGGCCCGGGTGCAGGAGAACAAGCTGGGCGGCACGGCGGTCCGCGTGCCGGTGCACCAGTACCACGGGACCCGGGACGACGTGGTGGACTTCGCGCAGCACAAGGCACTGCGCGACACCTACTGCAAGGCCGGCGTGGCGGTGGACTGGAAGACGTACGACACCGACCACATCACGGGCGTCTACCTGGGCAACGCGGGCGCGGCGGCCTTCATCGCCGACCGGTTCGCCGGCCGCCCGGCCACTTCCAACTGCTGACCCCGCACGCTCCGCGTGCGGAGGTGACCAAAAAGGAGACCGCCGCGGTCGGACGCGGCGGTCTCCAGCGCTTTGTACGAGGTGCGTCAGGAGGTCTTGGCGGTCAGGTTCATGTCGATCGTGTTGCCGGTGCCGGCGGTGAACGCGCTGATGAAGTCGTTGAACGAGCCGCAGCCCTTCAGCGCCGAGATCGCGTACTCGCCGGTCAGCTTGCCGCCCTTGAGCGGGTCGAAGCCGGGCGTGGAGGCCAGGTTGATGTCCGACGGGGTGACCGTCTGGCAGGTGGCCTCGGCGCTGATCGGGATCCCGTAGACGGTGATCTGCGGCAGCTTGATGGTGACCTTCGAGTTCGACTTGATGGCGCCGGACACCAGGGTGCCGGTGGTCTTGCCCTCGCTGACGAACTCGACCTTCGACTCCACCGGCACGAACCCGAACAGCGTGAACTTGCCCGAGGTCGGGTTGAGCGCCAGGTCGGCGGTGAACTTGCCGGACGCCAGCTCCAGGTCGGCGGTCAGGCTGCCGGCCAGGGCCACCGAGCCGCCCAGGTTCTTCAGGTTCGACGAGCCCGCCAGCGAGTAGGAGTACTTGATCCCGCCGGGCGGCGCGGTCGTCGTGGTCGTGGTCGGCTTGGTGGTGGTCGTCGTCGTGGTCGTGCTGGTCGTGGTCGTGGTGGTGGTCGGGCCGCCACCGCCGACGTCGAAGCGCACCAGCTCGGGGTTCTGGCCCGGGTCCAGGACGCAGTTCGAGGTGAACGTGCCCAGGCCGGTCTCGGTGCCGTCGGCCTTGCGCGGGGTCAGGGTGGTGGAGTAGTTCCCCACGGTCACCGTGGTCGTGCCCGCCTTCGGGATCACCGCGGTGGGCACCGCGCCGCTCGCGACCACGTCGAACGAGCCCTCGGCCGGGACGTTCGTCTTCGGCACGGTCAGGCCGGGGATCTTGATGTCGATCTTGCTGCCGGCGTTGTCCAGCGTCACGCCCGCCTCGGCGGAGCCCTCCACCGTCGCCGCGCCGACCAGGGACAGGCCCTGGGTGGCGGTCGGCGGCACGGTCACCGTGGCGGAGAAGTTCGTGGTCTTCAGCTCGCCGCCGACCGTGGTCGGGGTGTCGATCGTGGCGCGGATCCGGGTCGAGAGGACCTGGTTGCCGATCAGGGGGAACGGACACGTGAACGTGAGCGTCTTGTCCACCTGGACCGGCGCGGCCGAGCCCGTGCCGACGGTCGTCAGCAGGCCGGCCACGACGAGCCCGGTGGTCACGCCCGCGCCCAGCATTGTCTTCAACTTCACGGGTGTTCCTTCCTCGAAATCTGCCGGAAATATGCCGACCCGGCGGAAGTTAACGAGCGGCGCAGATCACGTGCAAGAGGTCTCCACAAATACCGCGAAATCCGCTAAACAAGCCGATCGGGATTGTGCCGGTGGTCGGCGCGGTACTCACATCGTGACAAGAATCGAGGTCGTAACACTCGTCTTCGGGCGAATTTTCCAACCGACCTTGACCCCCTCGCGCGGGCGGCCATAACTTCGGCCCGGTCCGGGCGGGAAACACCTGTGAGGCGGCATGGAATTCCGGGGCAAAGCCGTGGTCGTCACGGGTGCGGGGCGCGGCATCGGCGCGGCGATGGCGCTGCGGTTCGCGGCCGAGGGGCCGCGCGGGCTGGTCGTGGCCGACCTCGACGGCGCGGCCGCCGCGCGGGTCGCCGCGCAGGTGCGGGCGCTGGGCGTGGACGCCGTGGACGTGTGCGCGGACGTGGGCGACAAGGAGCAGTCCCGGGCGCTGGTGTCCGTGGCGGAGCGGGAGTTCGGGCCGCTGGACGTGGTGTGCTCCAACGCCGGTGTCGCGACCGGGGCGGGTGTCCACGCCGGCGACCAGGACTGGGCGCGGTCGTGGGCGGTGAACGTGATGGCGCACGTGTACCTGGCCCAGGCGGTGCTGCCCGGGATGGCGCGGCGGCACGGCGGGCGCCTGCTGATCACGGCGTCCGCCGTGGGACTGCTGGGGCTGCCCGGCGACGCGCCGTACTCGGTGACCAAGCACGCGGCGGTCGGGCTGGCCGAGTGGCTGGCGTTCACCTACGGGCACCTGGGCGTGCGGGTGTCGGCGCTGTGCCCGCTCGGGGTGCGCACCGACCTGCTGATGCCCGGGGTCGCGGCCGGTCACCCGGCGGCGCGGGCGGTGCTGGCCTACGCGCCGCTGCTGACCGCGGAGGAGGTGGCGGAGGCGGCGGTCGAGGGGCTGGCCGACGACCGCTTCCTGATCCTGCCGCACCCGGAGGTGGGCGAGCTGCACGCCCGCAAGGCCGCCGACCCGGACGGCTGGGTGTGGCGGCGCGCGAAGCGGGAGGCGTGATGCCGGTTTTCTCTGGTTGGGAGGCGTGATGGGCACGCGGGACGAACTGGTCATCGGCCTCACCACCGGGCCGGACGCCGGGTTGTGCGCGGCGGTCAGCGGTGCGGGTGGGTTGGGCGTGCTCGACCTCGGGCCGGGCGACCACCGCACCCGGGACGCCCTCGCGCAACTGCCCTCCGGGGTCTCGTTCGGCGTGCGGGTGCCCGCCGGCTGCGCGCTGACCGTGGACGAGGTGCTCGACCTGCTCGGCGAACGCGCCGCGCGGCTGGACGTCGTGCTGCTGGGCGCGGGCACGCCGTGGTCGGTCGCCGACATCCCCAACCGGCACTTCGTGCTGGCCGAGGTGACGTCCCCGGCGCAGGCGCTGGAGACCGGCGCGGACGGCGTGGTGGCGTGCGGCGACGACGGGTCGCTGAGCACGTTCGTCCTGCTCCAACAGCTCCTCGGCACGCCGGACCTGTCCGTTCCGGTGTGGGCGCGCGGCGGGATCGGGCCGCGCACCGCGGCGGCGGCCGTCGTGGGCGGCGCGGCCGGGGTGGTGCTGGACGCGGAGCTGACCGGGCTGCCGGAGTCCTCGGCGGCGGCGACGGGGTTCCTCGCGCCCCGGTTCGCCGCCCGCTACGGCAGCGTGCCGCGGTTCGTCCGGGCGGTGCGGTCGGCGGTCGAGGAGGCGGTGCGGACCGACCTGCGGCCGGTGCTCGGCCGCGGTTCGCTGCTGGCGACGGCGTTGGGCGTGGACCTGCCCGTGGCGCAGGGGCCGATGACGCGGGTCAGCGACCAGCCGGCGTTCGCGGACGCGGTGGCGCGCGAGGGCGGCCTGCCGTTCCTGGCGCTGGCCCTCGCCTCGGGCGAGACGACCCGGGAGATGATGACCCGGACCCGGGAGGTGCTGGGCGACCGGCCGTGGGGCGTCGGGGTGCTCGGGTTCGCCGACGAGGCCGTGCGGGCCGCGCAGCTGGACGTGATCCGCGAACTGCGCCCGCCGGCGGCGATCATCTCCGGCGGGCTGCCCGACCAGGCGGCGGAGTTGGAGGCCCTGGGCGTCGCGGCGTTCCTGCACGTGCCGTCGCCGGACCTGCTCCGCGGGTTCCTCGCGGCGGGCGCGCGGCGGTTCGTGTTCGAGGGCGCGGAGTGCGGCGGGCACGTGGGTCCGCTGGGCAGCTTCCCGTTGTGGGAGGCGCAGGTCGGCGTGCTGGAGGAGTTCCTGGACTCCGGGTCGGACGGCGTGCAGGTGCTGTTCGCGGGCGGGGTGCACGACGCGCGGTCGGCGGCGGCGGTGGCGGCGCTGGCCGAGCCGTTGGCGCGGCGCGGGGTCGGGGTGGGCGTGCTGATGGGCACGTCGTACCTGTTCACCGCCGAGGCCGTGACGTGCGGCGCGGTGCTGCCCGGGTTCCAGCGGCAGGTGGTGGCGGCGTCGGCGACCGAGTTGCTGGAGACCGCGCCCGGCCACGTCACGCGGTGCGTGCCCAGCCCGTACACGGCGGAGTTCCGGGCGGTGGCGGCCGGGCTGTCCGGCGACCGGGAGGCGTGGGCGCGGCTGGAGCGGCTCAACGCCGGGCGGCTGCGGGTGGCCAGCAAGGGGTTGCGGCGCACCGGGTCCGGGCTCGAAGCGGTGTCGGACGAGGAGCAGGTGGCGTCCGGGTTGTTCATGGCCGGGCAGGTCGCGGTGCTGCGGTCGTCGGTGACCACGGTCGCGGAGCTGCACGCGTCGGTGACCGCGGCGGCGGAGGAGTTCCGCGCGACGCGGGCCGCGCGGGTGCGGCACGAACTGGGGCTCACCGAGCGGCCGGCGCGGCGCGGCGGGCCGGTGGACGTGGCGATCGTGGGCATGGCGTGCGTGTTCCCCGGCGCGCCGGACCTGGAGTCGTTCTGGGCCAACGTGGTCGGCGGGGTGGACTCGGTCGGCGAGGTGCCCGAGCGGCGCTGGGACACCGCGACCTACTTCGGCGAGGGCGCGGACCGGACGCCGTCGAAGTGGGGCGGTTTCCTGCCCGAGGTGCCGTTCGACCCGTTGAAGTACGGCATCCCGCCGGCGTCGCTGGCGGCGATCGAGCCCGTGCAGCTGCTGGCGCTGGAGGTCGCGCAGCGCGCGTTGACCGACGCCGGGTACGGCGGCGGCGGGTTCGACCGGTCGCGGGCGAGCGTGGTGTTCGGGGCGGAGGCCGGGAGCGACCTGTCCAACGCGACGACGTTGCGGATGGTCCTCCCGTCCTATGTGGATGGTGTGCCCGCGGCGCTGGCGGCGCAGTTGCCCGCGTTGACCGAGGACTCCTTCCCGGGGCGGCTGGCCAACGTGATCGCCGGGCGGATCGCCAACCGGCTCGACCTGGGCGGGGCGAACTTCACCGTGGACGCGGCGTGCGCGTCGTCGCTGGCGGCGGTGGACGTGGCGTGCAAGGAGCTGGTCGGCGGGTCGAGCGACCTGGTGCTGGCCGGGGGCGCGGACCTGCACAACGCCATCGACGACTACCTGCTGTTCGCGTCGGTCGGGGCGCTGTCGCCGACCGGGCGGTGCCGGACGTTCGACTCCTCGGCCGACGGGATCGCGCTGGGCGAGGGCGTGGCGTGCGTGGTGCTCAAGCGGCTGGCCGACGCCGAACGGGACGGCGACCGGGTGTACGCGGTGATCCGGGGCGTGGGCAGCGCGTCCGACGGCCGGGCGCTGGGGCTGACCGCGCCGCGTGCGGACGGGCAGCGGCGGGCGTTGGAGCGGGCCTACGCGTCGGCCGGGATCTCGCCGGCCGCGGTGGGGCTGGTGGAGGCGCACGGGACCGGGACCGTGGTGGGCGACCGGACCGAGCTGGCGACGTTGACCGAGGTGTTCACCGAGGCGGGCGCGGCGCCCGGGTCGTGCGCGCTGGGGTCGGTGAAGTCGCAGATCGGGCACACCAAGTGCGCGGCCGGCCTGGCGGGGTTGATCAAGTCGGCGCTGGCGGTGCGGGCGGGGGTCCGGCCGCCGACGCTGTTCGTGGAGCGGCCGAACGCGGCCTGGCTGCCGGACCGCTCGCCGTTCGTGTTCCACCGGGCGGCGACGCCCTGGCCGCGGCCGGCGGCGGAGCGGGTGGCCGGGGTGAGCGCGTTCGGGTTCGGGGGGACGAACTTCCACGTCGTCCTGGGCGGTCACGCTTCGGCGGCGGCGGTGCGGCACGGGTTGGTCCAGTGGCCCGCGGAGGTGTTCCTGTTCGCGTCGGACCGGGACGTGGCGCGGGTGTTGGCGTTGGCCGAGACCGGGGCGTGGTCGTTGCGGGACCTGGCTTTCACGGCGTTGTCGGCCGGGCCGGTGGCGGTGGCCGTGGTGGCGTCGTCGGTCGGGGAGCTGGTCGGGTCGTTGCGGGCGGTGCTGGCCGGTGGCGAGGCCGACGGCGTGTACCGGGGCGGGGTCGGCGGGAAGCTGGCGGTGCTGTTCCCGGGGCAGGGGAGCCAGCGGGCGGGGATGCTGTCGGAGCTGTTCTGCGCCTTCCCGGAGTTGCAGCGGTTCGCGCGCATGGCGCCGGACTGCGTGTTCCCGCCGGCGTTGTTCTCGCCGGAGGACGTGCGCGCGGCCGCCGCGCGGGTGCGGGACACGCGGGTCGCGCAGCCGGCGTTGGGGGCCGTGGGGTTGGCGGTGCACGAGCTGTTGCGGCGGCTCGGGGTCGAGGCGGACATGCTCGGCGGGCACAGCTACGGCGAGCTGGTCGCGTTGGCGGCGGCGGGGGCGTTCGACGCGGCGACGTTGCTGTCGGTGAGCGAGGCGCGGGCGGCGGCCGTCGTGGCGGCGGCGGGGGCCGATCCCGGTGGGATGGCCGCGGTGTCCGGGTCGCTGGAGGCGGTGACCGCGGCGGTGGCCGGGTTGGACGTCGTGGTGGCCAACCACAACGCGCCCCGGCAGGTGGTCGTCTCGGGGCGGGACGTCGAGGGTGCGCTGGCGGCTCTGCGGGCGGTGGGGATCGCGGGGAAGCGGATCCCCGTGGCGTGCGCGTTCCACAGCCCGGTGGTGGCTCCCGCTGTTGACACCTTCGCCGCTGTGCTGGCCGGCCACCGGATCGGCGCGCCCGACCGCCCGGTGTGGGGCAACCGCGGGGCGCGGCCGTACGGCTCGGACGTGCGGGGTGAGCTGGCGGCCCAGGTCGGTGCGCCGGTGCGGTTCGTGGACCAGGTGCTCGGCATGTACGAGGCCGGGGCGCGGGTGTTCGTGGAGGCCGGGCCGGGGACGGTGCTGAGCGGGTTGGTGCGCGAGATCCTGGCCGACCGGCCGCACACGGTGGTGGCGGTGGAGGAGCGGCCGGGGTTGGTGGGGTTGCTGCACGCGGTGGCGCGGTTGGCGGTGGCCGGGGTGCCGGTGCGGGGGGAGTGGCTGTTCGGCGGGCGGGGCGCGCGGGACGTGTCGGGGCTGCCGGCGCCCCGGACGCCGGGGTGGGTGGTCGACGGGCAGACCGTGCGAACGGCGGACGGCGCGGTGGTGCCGGGCGGCCTGGCACCACCTGAACAGGTGCCACTGGCTGCGGCTCGGACGGTGCCGGACCGGGAGGCCCTGGTGGAGGACTTCCTGCGCACGAGCCGGGAGTTCGTGGCGGTGCAACGCGACGTGATGCTCTCCTACCTGGGCTCACCCACGACTCCGCCCGCCGCTCCCGACAGCACCCTTGCCACTGGGACGGCCGCCGCCGGTGTAGCGCCCGCCGCCGGGGTTGCTGCCGGGTCCGCTGTCGCCGCGGGTGCCGCCTCCGCTGGGGTCGTCCCTGCCGCCGGACCCGCCCCCGTCACCGCGCCCGCGGGTCCCGCCGGTCCTGCCGACGTGCTGACCACTGTCGTCGAGGTGATCGCGCGGCGCACCGGTTATCCGGCCGACCTCATCGACCCCGGTCTCGACCTCGAAGCCGACCTCAGCATCGACTCCATCAAGCGCACCGAGATCGCGACCGAGTTGACCGGCCACCTCGACGCCCGGGACCGCCTGACCGCCGTGGTCAAGTCCCGCACCGCCGCCGCGATGGCCGAGGCCCTCTCCCACCAGCCGACCGGTCAACTATCCACGGACCTCAAGTTGACCGGTCATCTACCAGCGTCGCCCGCCAAGAGGGTGGCCGCGCCGCGGCGGTTCGGGTTCGAGGAGGTGCCGGTGCCGGCCGCGGAATCGCCGATGACCGCCCTGGTCGGCGTGCACCTCGTGGTCGCGGGTGGGCCGGCGGAGTTGGCCGAGGAGGTCGCCGGGCAGTTGTCCGCGCGGGGCGCGGTGGCGGTGGTCGTGAGCGGGCGGGGCCGGGTGGACCACCTCGACCGGGTGGACGGGGTCGTGTCCCTGCACGCCTTCGAGGACGAGCCGGTCCTGCCCACCGCCTTCGACCTGTTCCGCTCCGCCCTGCCCCGCGCCTCCCGCGTCCTCGCCCTCACCCCCGGCCGGTCGCGCGACGGGCTGCGCGGCTTCTTCCGCTCCCTGCACCGCGAGCACCCGGACACCACCTGCCGCCTGGTCGAACTCCCCCCGACCGCCGACCCCGACACCATCGCCCGCACCGCCGCCACCGAAGCCGCCACCCCGCGCGACGAACCGGTGATCATCACGGGGGACGACAACGCGAGGCGCGCCCTCCGCCTGGCCCCGCGCGACCTGCCCACGACAGAGGAGGCACCCGACCGCGGCCGGCGGGTGCTCGACCCGGACGCCGTCGTCCTGCTCATCGGCGGCGCGCGCGGCATCACGGCGGAGGTGGCCAAGGCGTTCGGGTGCCGGCTCGTCCTCGTCGGTCGCACCGCCCCCGCCACCGGCGCCGAACCCGAGGGCGACCTCCCGACCCTGCGCGCCCACTTCGCCCGCACCGGCACCCCACCCCAGCACATCGACCGCGAGGCCCGCCGCGTCCTGGCCGCCCGGGAGGTCCGGGCCACCCTCGACCACCTCGGCGACCGCGCCACCCACCACCGGCTCGACGTCCGCGACACCGCCGCCCTGCGCCGCCTGGTCAAGGAGGTCCACGCCGAGCACGGCCGCCTCGACGGCGTCGTGTACGCGGCCGGTGTCATCGAGGACCGGTTGGCCGTCGACAAGGACCCCGAGTCGTTCGCCCGCGTCCACGCCACCAAGGTCGAAGGCGCGAAGGCTCTCCTCGACGAACTCCGCGACCTGCCCACCCCGCCCCGCTTCACCGTCTTCTTCGGCAGCATCTCCGCCGCCGCCGGCAACCGGGGCCAGACCGACTACGCCGCCGCCAACGACGCCCTGGAAGCACTCGGCGGCACCGGTGCCCTGACCGTCCACTGGGGACCGTGGTCGCCGGATACCGGCATGGTCACCGAAGAACTCGCCAACGCCTACGCCGAACGCGGCATCGCCGTCATCGACCCGGCCGCCGGCGTCCGCGCCCTGCTGGCGGAACTGCACAACGGCACGACCGGCGCGGTCGTCCTCACCGCCTCGGAGTGGTCATGACCGGTGTCGTCCTGCGCGAGTACGGGGCCACCGGCCGCCTCGGCGTCGTCAACCCCACGCCCGAACGCCTCCAGCGCGCCGAGGAGGTCGCCCGCCGGGGACGGCCGTGGCGGGGCCGCGACGACATCTGGTTCAGCCCGGAACCGCTGCGCGGCGGGGTCGTCTTCCTGTTCCCCGGCCTGGAGGCGGAGTTCAAGCCGCGCGTCGAGGACCTGACCGACCACCCCCTCGACCCGCGCACCGACACCGTCGGGCGGCACGCGGCGGCCGTGCTGACCGTGAACAGGATCATCGACGAAGCGCTGCGGCGCACCGGCATCCGACCCGACGCCGTCGCCGGGCACAGCGTCGGCGAGTGGAGCGCGATGGCGTCCGGCGGCCTGTTCGACAACGCCGAGCTGCACGAGCTGCTGGGGCACGCCGACCTGGACGCCCTGCGCGTCCCCGGCGTCGAGTTCGCGGTGCTGGGCTGCCCGCTGCCCCAGGTCGAACTGCGCTGGCCCAACGTCGTCGTCTCGCACGAGAACTCCGCCAACCAGACCGTGGTGTGCGGACCGGCCGACGAGATCGCCGAACTGACCGAGCACCACCGGCGCAAGGCCGTCATCTGCCAGGTCCTGCCGTTCCGCTCCGGCTTCCACACACCCGTGCTGGAGCCGTACCTGGAGCAGTTCCCCATCCCCAAGCTGCCCCTGCACCCGCCGCACACCCCGGTCTGGTCGGCCACCACGGCGAGCCCGTTCCCCGCCGCCGAACCCGCCGTGCGCGACCTGTGCCGCCGCCACCTGCTCGAACCGGTCCGCTTCGCCACCCTGCTGCGCGCCCTGCACGACGCCGGGTTCCGCGCGTTCGTCCAGGCCGGGCCCGGCACGCTCACCTCGCTGGTCGCCGACACCCTGCGCGACCGCGACCACCTCGCCGTCGCCGCCAACTCGCCGCACCGGTCCGGGGTCGAGCAGCTCCGCCGGGTCGCCACCGCGCTGTGGGTGGAAGGCCACCACCCGGACTTCAGTGCCCTGGACCCGGCCCCGCGACCCCGCGGCGCGCTGGCCGAGTTCCAGGCGGTGCTGCGCGAAGCGGAGGCGGCCGTCGCCGCCGTGCTCGACGCCCAGCGGAAGATCGAGGTGTCCACCGCGGCCATGCCGCACCTGCTCGACCACTGCTTCGCCCACCAGCGCCCCGGCTGGCCGGACGAGTCGGACCTGCGGCCCGTCATGCCCGCGACGACCATGATCGCGCACCTGGTCGACGCGGCGGGACGGGCCGCACCCGGCCGGGTCGTCACCGACCTGCGGGACGTCCGCTTCCACCGCTGGCTGGTCGCCGCACCCGGCCACCGCGTTCGGCTGTCCACAACGGACGGACACGCCAAGCTCGGCGACCACGCCGACGCCGCCGTCACCACGGCCCACCGCCACCCGCCCGCCCCGCGCCCGTGGGACATCCCGCACGACGAGCAGGAACCGGTCCTGCCCGCGCACCGCCTCTACGACGAGCGCTGGCTGTTCCACGGCCCGTCCTACCGCGGCCTGACCCGCACGGTCGCCCTCGGCGAACGCTCGATCCGCGGCCGGATCACGGTGCCCGGCGCGCCCGGCGCGCTGCTGGACAACGTCGGCCAACTCCTCGGCCACTGGCTGGTCGAACGCCACCCGGCCCGCTGGATCGCGTTCCCCCGGGGCATCGACCACATCCGCTGGCACACCACCGAACCACCCGTCGGGTCCACAGTGGACTGCATGGTCCGGGTCACCGAGCTGACCGAGGACACCGTCCGCGCCGACGCCCAGGTCATCCGGGACGGCGAACTGGTCATCGCGATCACCGGCTGGACCGACCACCGCTTCGACGGCGGCGCGGACGGCGGCGCGGTGCACCGGTTCCCCGAGAACAGCACGCTGTCGCGGCCCACCGGGGACGGCTGGTGGCTGTTCGTGGACCGCTGGAGCCTGGCCTCCCGCGAGTTCTACCTCCACAAGTACTGCGGCGCGGCCGAACGCGCCGAGTACGAGCGGTGCCCGCCCACCCACCGCCGCGACTGGCTGGCCGCCCGCGTCGCGGTGAAGGACGCCGTGCGCGGAGCGCTGTGGCGGGACGGCGCGCCGCCGCTGTTCCCGGCCGAGATCCGCGTCCGGCGGGACGGCGACCGGTTCACCGCGCACGGCCTGCACGGCCTGGCCCTGCCGCCGGTGGCGGTCACCGTCCTGCGCTCACCCGCCGGCGCGGTCGCCTGGAGCGCGTGCGCCGAGCTCGTTCACCAGCAGGGGAAGGACATCGCATGACCACGACCACCGTCCTGGACGAGCTGCGTTCGATGCTGGTCCGGGTGCTCGACCAGTACGGGCTCGACGACCTGGAGATCACCCGCGAGACGAGCTTCCACGACGACCTCGGCCTGGAGAGCATCGACCTGGTGACGCTGGGGTCGTTGCTGGTCGAGCGCTACGGCGAGCACGTCAACCTGGCCGCCTACCTGGCCGAGCTGGACCTCGACGGCGTGATCGCGCTGACCGTGGGCGACCTGGCCGACTTCGTGATCGCGCGGGTGGGCTAGGTGGCCGTCCTCGACGTCAACGGGCTGCGCACGCACTACCAGCGCATGGCCGCCAAGGACCCGGTCGGCGAGCCGCCGGTCGCGGTGTTCGTGCACGGCCTGGGCTACGACAGCCTCGCCAGCTTCTACCTCACGCTCGCCGCGCCGGTGTCCGCGGCCGGCATCGACGTGCTCACCTACGACCTGCGCGCGCACGGCCGCACCGAACGCCCGCCCACCGGCTACACGGTGGAGGACTTCGTGTCCGACCTCGGCGCGCTGCTCGACGGCCTGGGCGTGGACCGGCCGGTGCACCTGGTGGGCAACAGCTTCGGCGGCACGATCGCGTTCAGCTTCGCCGCCGCCCACCCGCACCGGGTGCGCAGCATCGTGTCCATCGAGGCCGAGCCCGCGACCGGGCCGTGGGCGGACAAGATGGGGCGCACGCTGGTCAACGTGGTGGACGAGATGGGCAAGGAGGAGAACCTGCGCTGGCTCGCCGAGACCTTCGGCAACCACCACGCCAAGCTAGCGCGCGCCGCGCACGGCATCATCCGGTCCACCACCATCGTGGAAGAGGTGCCGACCGGGCCGTTGCTCTCGCCCGAGGACCTCAGGGGCATCCGGTGCCCGGTCCTGTCCATCGTGGGCAGTGAGGGGTTCCAACAAGACGACCTGACCGCCGTCCAGGACGCGTTGCCGAACTGCCGCACGGTCGTCATCGAGGGCCAGAACCACTCGGTGCTGGTCGAACGGCACCGCACGGTCCGCGAGCTGGTGCTGGACTGGGTCGCGGAGCACGACGGGGAGCGCAGGGCGGCGTGAGCGGGTTCCTGTTCGTCGTGCCGCCGTTCGTCGGCCACGTGCACCCGGTGATCGGCGTGGCGGACGAGCTGCGCCGCCGCGGTCACCCGGTCGCGTGGACCGGCGACGAGGGGCTGCTGGGCCGGCTGCTGCCGTCGGACGCGGCGATCCACCCGTGCGGGCCCGCGCCGCTGCCGCCCCGGCCCGACTCGTTGCGCGGGTTCGCCGCGATGCGGTTCCTGTGGGAGGAGGTGCTGGTGCCGCTGGCCGTGTCGATGGCGCCGGGGGTCGCGCGGGCGGTGCGCAGCGCGCACCCGGACGTGCTGGTGGTGGACCAGCAAGCGTTTGCGGGGGCGTTCGTGGCCGAGCGGGAGGGGCTGCCGTGGGCGACGGCGGCGACGACGTCCGCCGAGTTCACCGACCCGCTGGCCGGGCTGCCCGCGGTGCGCGGGTGGCTGGCCGAGCAGGTGGCGCGGGTGCGCGGCGCGGTCGGCGTGCCCGGGGTGACCGACCCCCGGTTCTCGCCGCACCTGGTCATCGGGTTCACCAGCGGGCTGCTCGCCGGGGACGTGGGGGAGCCGGTGCACCTGGTCGGGCCGGTGCGGGGCACGCGGTCGGGGCTGGTGCAGTTCCCGTGGGACTGGCTGGACCCGTTGTGCCCGCTGGTGTTCGTCAGCCTCGGCACGGTCAGCACCGGGTCGCGGTTCCTGCGCGGGTGCGTCGAGGCGATGCGGCCGCGGCCGTGGTTGCAGGCCGTGGTGGTGGACCGCGGCGGTGAGCTGCGCGGGGACGTGCCGGCGAACGTGCTGGTCCGCGAGGAGGTCCCGCAACTGCCGTTGCTGGAGCGGGCGAGCCTGGTGGTGTGCCACGCCGGCCACAACACGGTGTGCGAGTCGCTGGCCCAGGGCGTCCCGCTGGTGGTCGCGCCGATCCGGGACGACCAGCCGATCGTCGCCGACCAGGTGGTGGCGGCCGGCGCGGGCATCCGGTTGCGGTTCAACCGGGCCACGGCCGCGCACATCGGCGACGCGGTGGACACCGTGCTGCGCGAGCCCTCGTACTGGGCCGGCGCCGAGCGGGTGCGGGAGTCGTTCCAGCGGGCCGGCGGCGCGCGGGAGGCGGCCGACCGGCTGGAGTCACTGCTGTCCGCGTGACCGGCGGACGTTGCGCGCCGCCGCGTACCCGCCGACGACGGCCATCAGGGCGGCCGTGCCGAGCGCGGCGGCCACGGGTCCGGCGGCGGGCCGGCCGAGGGCGAGGGCGCGGGCCGCGTCCACCGCGTACGTCACGGGGTTGGCGGTCGAGAACACCCGCAGCCACGCGGGCATCGCCTCCACCGGCAGGTACGCGCTGGAGCCGAACATCAGCGGGAACATGACCACGAACGACACCGCCTGCAGCGTCTCCGGCTTGCCCTGCCAGGTCGCCAGCGCCAGGAACAGCCACGACGCCGCCCACCCCAGCACCACCGTCACCGCCAGCGCCGCCACGAGCCCGGTCACCCCGGCCGGGCGGAAGCCCAGGAGCGGCACGGCGGCCAGCGTCGCCACGAGCAGTTGGGTGGACAGGCGGGTCGCGTCGGCGAGGGTGCGGGCGACCAAGGGCGACAACGGGTGCACGGGCAGGGCGCGCAGCCGTGCCGCGAAGCCGGAGTAGATCTCGCCCAGCGCGCCGACGCCCGTGCCGACGGCGGTCGTGAGCGCGATGTTGACCAGGGTGGCGGGCAGGAGGTAGTTGACGTACCCGTGGTAGGCGTGGAGCGCGGGCAGCGCGCCGACCGCGTCGAAGACCTGGCTGAACAGCAACAGCATGACGACGGGTTGCAGCAGCCCGAAGAACACGAGCCTCGGGTCGGCGAACGCGGTGCGCAGGGAACGCCCGGTGAGCACCCGGACCTGCGTGACGACCCCGGCGCCCCGCCGGCAGTGTCGGCCCATCGCCTGACTGTACTGAGTGGACAGCCGTCGTTTCTTGGCTCCGCGGGGCAATAGTGCGGCCGGTTTTCGTCGGTGGGGGACAAGAAAGCTGTTGCTACTCTTGGTGTTGTGCGCAGGACGATCCTGATCACCGGTGCCAGCGCCGGTCTGGGCGCGGAGATGGCCCGGCAGTTCTCCGCGCTGGGCCGGACGCTCGCGCTGTGCGCCCGTCGGGCGGAGGAGCTGGAGCGGCTGCGGTCGGCCTTGCCCGGTCCGGCTTCCGTCCGCACGCTCGACGTGACCGACCACGACGCGGTGTTCGCGGTGTTCGGGGCGTTCGCCGAGGAGTTCGGGACGCTGGACCGGGTGGTCGTGAACGCGGGCATCGGCAAGGGCCGCCCGATCGGCACCGGCGGCTTCGCCGCCAACCGCCGCACGGCGGAGACCAACTTCGTCGCGGCGCCGGCCCAGGCGGAGGCGGCGATGGAGATCTTCCGCCGCCAGGGCCACGGGCACCTGGTCCTCGTGTCGTCGGTGAGCGCCCTGCGCGGCCTGCCGGGGTCCGCCACGACCTACGCGGCGACCAAGGCCGGGGTGTCGGCGCTGGCGGAGGGCATCCGGGCGGACGTCCTGGGGACGCCGATCAAGGTCAGCGCCATCCTGCCGGGGTACATCCGGACGGAGATGAACGCCGGGCTGCGCGCGCCGTTGATGGTGGACCCGGTCGTGGGCGTGCGGGCGATGGTGCGGGCTGTCGAGCGCGAGGTGCCTTGCGCGTTGGTGCCGGGGTGGCCGTGGCGGGTGTTGGGGCCGGCGGTGCGACACGTGCCGTTGCGGGTGTTGCGGTGGGTGCTCTGACCTGCCGAAAGCAACAGATCGGCGGTTCGTGACCTTCTAGTGGCGTTCGGTGGCGGCCGGTTGGGTGCTGCCACGTTACTGGGGAGTGTGCATGAGCCGCAGATCCAGGCGGTTGTGGGCGGTCGCGTTGGCCGTCGGCGGGGTGGTCGCCGCCGCGCCGGCCACGTCGGCGGTGCCCGAGGGGTGGCCTCCGGCCCCCGGTTCGATTCTCGCACGGGGGACCGACAGTGCCCGGTACTCGTGGGTGGGCGGCGGGGTCGGGATGGTGCCGGGTGTCGGAGGGGGCGACGGCGAGGTCACGTTGGTGACCGGGGACCGGGTCGGCGTGCGCGGCGGGCGGGTGTCCGTGGTGCCGGGGGTCGGGCGGGACGGGGTCGGGTTCGCGGTGCGGACCGACCTCGACGGCAGCGTGCACGTGACGCCGCACGACGTGGTGGCCGACATCGCCGCCGACCGGATCGACCCCCGGCTCTTCGACGTCGGCGCGCTGATCCGGTACGGCTTCGACGACGCCCGCACCGACAGGACGCCGCTGATCGTGACGTCCGAGGACGGCTCGTTCCGGGCCGCCGGCGGTCGGGCGCTGGCCAGCGTGCGGGGCGTGGCGTTCGAAGCGGACAAGAAGACGCCGTTCTGGACCGACCGCGCGGCCGGCGTGCGCTCGGTGTGGCTGGACGCGCCGGTGGAGGCGACCCTCGACCGCAGCGTCGCGCAGGTCGGCGCGCCGTCGGCGTGGCAGGCCGGGCACACCGGGGCCGGCGCGACGGTGGCCGTGCTGGACAGCGGCATCGACGTCACGCACCCCGACCTGGCCGACGCCGTCGTGGACTCCGCGTTGTTCGCCGACAGCGACAGCACCGACGACCGCGCCGGCCACGGCACGCACGTCGCCGCCACCATCACCGGTTCCGGCCGCTACCAGGGCGTCGCCCCGGACGCGAAGCTGCTCAACGTCAAGGTGCTCAGCGACAGCGGTCGCGGCCGGACCTCCGACGCCATCGCGGGCATGGAGTGGGCCGTCGCGGCCGGGGCCGACGTCGTCAACATGAGCTTCGGGTCCTCCTCGGCCGGCGACGGCGAGGACCCGCTGTCCCAGGCGGTCAACCGGCTCACCGCCGAGAGCGGCGCGCTGTTCGTCGCGTCCTCGGGCAACAGCGGCCCGCGCGAGCAGTCCCTCGGCACGCCCGCCGCCGCCGACGCGGCGCTGACCGTCGGCGCGGTGGACCGGGACGACGCGCTCGCCGAGTTCTCCTCCCGCGGCCCGCGCCTCGGCGACGGCGCGATCAAGCCCGACATCACCGCGCCCGGCGTGGACATCGTCGCGGCCAAGGCCCGCAACGGCAGCATGGGCACCCCGGTCGGGGACGCCCACGTCGCGCTCTCCGGCACGTCCATGGCCGCGCCGCACGTCGCCGGCGCGGCGGCGGTCCTGGCCGCGCGGCACCCGGACTGGAAGGCCGATCGGATCAAGGCCGCGCTGACCGCGAGCGCCACGCCCAACCCGGCCGTCGCCACCCACCACCAGGGCACCGGACGGCTCGACCTGGCCCGCGCCGACCGCCAGACCACCACCGTGGACCAGGCGAACCTCGCCCTCGGCGTCGCCCGCTGGCCGCACCACGACGACGCGCCGATCACCAGGACCCTCACCTACACCAACGACGGCGCCACCCCGGTCACCCTGCGCTTCACCCCGGACGTGCGGGGCGCGGACGGCGCGCCGGCCCCCGCGGGCCTGGTCACCGTCACCCCGGCGGAGGTTACCGTCCCCGCGGGCGGGCGGAGCGAGGTCGTCGTCACGGCCACCACGTCCCTCGACGCGCCCGACGGCGGGTACAGCGGGGTCGTCCTGGCCGCCGGTGACGGCGTCGAGCTGCGCACCGCGCTGTCGTTCACCAAGGAGGTCGAGAGTTACGACGTCAAGCTGACCACGACCGACCACAGTGGACAGCCGTCGCCGTACTTCTACCACCGGTTCGTGGACCTCGACCAGCGCCGGCAGTTCTCCGGCTTCGGCGCGGACGAGGTCGTCGTGCGGCTGCCGAAGGGCCGGTACTTCTTCGACTCCTCGCTCATCACCAACATCGACGGCCTGTGGTGGAGCACCCGGTACGCTGAGCCGGCGCTGATCGTGGACCGGGACCACCACCTGCCACTGGACGCCGCGCTGGGTCGCGAGAACTCCGTCACCCTCGACCGCCCCGACGCCCGGTCGGGCCACACGGTGATGCTGCTGGAGATCAAGACCGCCTGGGGCTACACCAACTCCGGCGACTACGGCCGGGACTTCGACCGCCTGCTGTGGGTGCCGTCGCGCACCTCGCTGCCGGGGTCGGCCCGGTACGCGGTCACGACGACGCTCGCCCGGCCCGACGGCCAGGGCGGTTTCGAGGGGAGCCCGTACCAGTACAACGTGTTCTGGACCCACGACGGCGGCGTGCCGGAGGACCTGCACCACGCCTTCGCCGACCGCGACCTGGCCCGCGTGAACACCGTCTCGGCCGCGCAGGCCCCCGACAAGCGGGGCTACCGCGAGTTCCTCGCCGGCGGGCCGCTGCCGTTGCGCGTGGCGGAGTACTTCTCGCCCGAGGCCGCGTGGCCCACCCACTTCGCCCAGATGCGGATGGCCGAGGGGTACCGCGAGACCAGCCTGTACGAGACGCGGCACCGGCGGTTCGAGGCGGGCACCACGACCAACGAGCGGTGGAACGCGGCGGTCTTCGGCCCGGCCCTGCCCGCCGTCGACCGGCCCGACGGCTGGGCGGGGCGGCGCGGTGACGTGATGGCGTTCGACATCCCGATGTACACCGACCAGGGCGAGACCCGTTACGGCTACTCCGAGGTGACCAAGGCGTACACGGAGCTGTTCAAGGACGGGGTGCGGATCGGCGGCATCGACACCGACGGCAGCGGCCTGGCCAACGTGCCCGCCGAGCCGGGGACGTACGAGCTGACCGTGCGGGCGAGCCGGTCGGGGGTGGCGGAGCTGTCCACGGAGATCGACGCGAAGTGGACGTTCGGCTCGCAGCACGTCCCGGGCGAGCCGGTGGCGCTGCCGCTGTTCGTGGTCCGCTTCGCGCCGGTGCTGGACGACCGGAACCGGGCCAAGGCCGGCACGCCGTTCGTCATCCCGATCTACGCCCAACGCAACGGTGGCGCGTCCACGGACGGCGTGGACACCACGGAGGTGCAGGTGTCGTACGACGACGGCAAGACGTGGCGGGTCGCGCGGGTGGCGAAGATCGGCAAGCGCTGGCTGGCCTTCGTCAACCACCCCGCCGACGCCCGGTTCGTGTCGTTGAGGACCAAGGCCCGTGACGCGGCCGGCAACGCGTTCGAGCAGACGGTCATCCGGGCCTACGGCCTGAGGTGACCGGGGGAGGGGGCGGGGTGCTCAGTCGATCTCGGGAACCTCGCCCCGGTCCTCCTTGTCCTCGCCGCGGCGGCGGAGGAACGCGAAGCCGGGGATGCCCAGGATGGCCTGGCGCACGTCGTTGGTGACTTCGAGGAGCTGGTGGATGTCCGGCCCGACGCGGTCCAAAGTGGACAGCATGGGGAGGACGTCGTTGATCAGGTGCTTGGTGAGCACGGGAAGCTGGTCGACCAGCTCGATCGCCGCGTCCACTTCGTGGGCGGACAATTCGTCGACGAACCGCGATGCGAGGGGGTGGGCGCGCTGGGCGAGCGGGGCGTAGTCGTCCATCAGCTCGCGGGAGGCGCGGGCGGTGTGCCCGGCGTCGGTGGTGACCCGCTCGGCCGCCGCCGTGACCACCTCGGCCCGAGCCATGAGCGCCTCGGTCCCCCGAACCGCCGCCCCGGCCCGGTCCACCAGCGCCTCGGTCTCGTCCAACACGCGCTCGGTGCGCGACACCAACCCGTCAGCCCGCCGAACCACCTGCTCAGCGGCCTCCAACAACCCCAACACCCGCCCCGGCACCGAGACGGCCGTCTCGACAGTCGTCCGAGCCAGATCCAGCAGTCCTCGCGGCGTCAACTCCATACACCCACTCTGCCGCACTCTCCCCTCCCACGCCCACGCGAAACGTGACCGAGCCCTTCAGGGGCTTGAACGGCAAAGTAAGGATCCTTTACAATTGTCGGGCCACCGCCTTGGTTCGAGCCCCACCCGCATGGGGCGACCAGGAGGTAGACCCGTGATTGCACGGCACCTGACACCAGTAGCCGCCCTCATCACGCTTCTCGCTCTCGCCACACCCGCGCAAGCGCAAGTAGAGTCCGGGCCCTGGACCGCCTACTCCCCGTCCTTCACCGTCCAGGAACGCGGCTGCGGTGACGTCACAGACCTCACCTTCCGCCTCACCTGCTCCACCGCCTCCGGCGACCAACGCGCCGAGCGCCGCTACGCCACCCACACCGGCGGGACCAGGCAGTTCGAAGGGTCCTTCCGCATCACCAGCATGGGTGGCACGCGGATCAGCCTCAAACAGACCTTCCGGGACGGCTCCGACGCCGGCCCCTACTTCATGCTGGCCGTCGAACGCGGCGGACGGCTCTACGCGGTGCACGGCGGCACCACCATCGCCAGTGGGGCGACCGTCGGCACCACCGTGCGCGTCAACACCGTCCACGCCATCGGCAACGCGCACCGCACCTACATCAACGGCTCACTCCGGCACACCGTGTCCAGCCCGAGCGGCAGCTACTACGACAAGTTCGGGGCCTACCGCACCGCGAGCGGGCAGGGTCCGGTCACCGTCGTCTGGAGCGGCGTGAGGTTCTGGCGCAAGTGAAACGACTGCTCCTCCCGCTGGCGCTCCTGGCGTCCTGCACAACCCAATCAACCCACGCAACCCAGGAGCCCAGCGGCCTCACCGCACCCCTCACCCCACCCCTCACGGCCACCCTCACCTCACCCACCGACATCCACCTGGCCTGGCACCCCTCCCCGAACACCGCCGGTCAAGTCGTCGAGTACGCCCACGAACCCGACGGCGACCACACCGTGCTCCAGTTCGCCCCACCCGACACGGCCACCCACGACCACCCCGACCTGATCCCGGAAACGACCTTCCACTACCGGATCAGGCCGTACTACGGCCCCACCACCGCCGAAACGACGATCACCCTGCCACCCGGCGACGAAGTGTCCACAGAGGACGGGCACGAGTGGGCGGCGCCGAAGACCTCGCCGACCGGCACCCACCCGATCCGCACCCCCGCCGCCGCACCCACCAACCTCATGGCAACCGTCAAGCACGCCAACGGAATCCTGTTCACCTGGACCGACAACGCCCGGGACGAACAGGGCTACCTCCTCGAAGTCCGCACCCACCACCACTTCACGGTCGCGGCGGCACTGGACCCCGACACGACCTCGTTCGGCCTGATCACCCTGCCGACCGAGAAACACGCCACCTACCGCGTCCGGGCCTACTACTACGGCACCCCCACCAACACCGCCCACCAGAGGACCGGCCGCTAACCCAACGCCAACTCCACCGCGGCCTCAACGTGGCTGCGCGTCGAGTCCACCAACGGCACGGCACAGTCGGACTGGTCCACCAACAACGTGATCTCCGTGCACCCCAAGACCACCGCCTCGGCACCACGCTCGACCAACCGCGCCATCACCTCGCGATAACGCGCCCGCGAAGCCTCGACCACCCTGTTGCGCGTCAACTCCTGGTAGATCACGTCGTGCACCACCGTCCGGTCCGGCTCGTCGGGCACGATCACCTCGATCCCGTGCCGGGCCATGCGTTCCCGGTAGAAGTCCTGCTCCATCGTGAACCGCGTCCCCAGCAACCCGACCCGACGGCTGGTCAACCGCTGCGCCGTCGCGTCCACGATGTGCACGAAGGGCACCCCCACCGCACCCGAAACGACCGAAGCCACCTTGTGCATCGTGTTCGTGCACAACAGGACCAGCTCCGCGCCCGCCTTCTCCAACGTCCGCGCGGCGTCGGCGAGCAGCGCCCCCGCCCGGTCCCACTGCCCGGTCCGCTGCAACTGCTCGACCTCCGCGAAGTCCACGGTCAGCAACAGGCTGGGCGCGCAGTGGTGCCCGCCCAGCCTGCGCCGTGTCTCCTCGTTGAGCAGCCGGTAGTACTCCGCCGACGACTCCCAGCTCATGCCGCCGATCAGGCCGATGGTGCGCATGCGGCCCACTGTGACCGGCCCGCCCACCCGCGGCAACCGGATAGACCCTCTCCATCGGGAGGTACCGCACGGCTGAGACCCGCGTCACGGTCGTGCATCCGACCGACCCGGGAGCAGCCCATGAAACTGGCCAAGATCATCGCGGTGAGCAGTTCCGGCTCCGCCATCGAGTGGTACGACTTCTTCATCTACGGCACGGCGGCGGCGCTGATCTTCAACAAGCTGTTCTTCCCGACCGCCGACCCGCTGGCCGGCACGCTGCTCGCGTTCAGCACGTTCGCGGTCGGCTTCGCGGCGCGGCCGTTGGGCGGGATGGTGTTCGGGCACCTCGGCGACAAGGTCGGGCGCAAGGCCGCGCTGGTCACGGCCCTGTTCCTGATGGGCGGCTCGACGACGTTGATCGGGCTGCTGCCCACGTACGCCACCGTCGGCGTGCTGGCCCCGATCGCCCTGGTGGTGCTCCGGCTCGCGCAGGGCGTCGCCGTGGGTGGGCAGTGGGGCGGCGCGGTGCTCATCGCGACCGAGAACGCCCCGCCGCACCGGCGCGGCCTGTACGGCAGCTTCGCGCAGCTCGGGGTGCCGGTCGGGCTGGTGCTGTCCACACTGGTGTTCCTGGGGACCTCGGCGTGGCTGACCGAGGCGCAGTTCGCGGCGTGGGGCTGGCGGTTGCCGTTCCTGTTCTCCATCGCGTTGATCATGGTCGCCCTCTACGCGCAGTTCCGGCTGGAGGAGACGGTCGCGATGCGCGAGGTCAAGGCGTCCGGGACCGCGTCGTCGCCGGTGCTGGAGGTGCTGCGCCGCCACCCCGGCAACATCGCCCTCGCGGCCGGCGCGGTGATCGTCGTCGGGGCCGGGTTCTACCTGTTCGCGACCTACCTGCTGTCCTACGGCACGACCGTGCTGGGCATGCCCCGCTCGACCATGCTCAACGCCGTGATGTGGGGCGCGGTGGCGCAGGTGCCGGCGCTGCTCGCGTTCGCGCACCTGTCCGACCGGATCGGGCGGCGGCCGGTGTACCTGTTCGGGGCGGTGACCACCGGGCTGTGGGTGTTCCCGGCGTTCCTGCTGGTCAACACCCGTTCGCCGGGGCTGGTGGTGCTGGCGGTGGTGGTCGCGCTGGTGCTGTTCGCGGCCATGTACGGGCCGCAGGCGGCGTTCTTCTCGGAGCTGTTCACGGCCCGCCTGCGCTACTCGGGGGCGTCGCTGGGCTACCAGGTGGGCGTCATGCTGGGCGGGGCGTTCACGCCGATCATCGCCACCTGGCTGTACTCCCAGTACCGCACGTTCGTGCCGGTCGCGGTGTTCCTGCTGGTCACGGCCCTGGTGTCGTGCGCGTGCGTGGTGCGGCTGACGGCGGCCGGCCGGGCGGAGTTGGTGCCGCGACCCGCGTGACCCGCGGGTACCGTGTCGCCCAACCGGAGGCCCACGTGGACGATGACGTTTTCGAGCTGCTCGCCGAGCTGGACGCCCTCGAACGAGCGCGTGCCGAGCGGGTCAGCCTGCTCGACACGCGGGCCGTGCTGCGTCGGCTGGCCGACCGGATCCGGGCGCAGTTCGGGTTCGACGTCAGCCTCATCGGCCTGGTCGAGGGGCGGGACCTGGTGCTGCGGCTGTGGTCGGGCACCCGCGACTCCCGCCTGCACGACCTGCCGGTGCCGATCGGGCTCGGGGTCGGCGGGCGGGTCGCGGCGGCGGGCAGCCCGATCGTCGTGCCCAACTACTACCGCTCCGACCGGATCACGCACGACTTCGACGCGCACGTCCGGGCCGAGGGCCTGGGCAGCATGGCCGCCGTGCCCGTCCGGACCGGGGAGGTCCGGGGCGTGCTGTACGGGGCGGTGCGGGGGGAGGCCGAGGTGGGGGACGACGCGGTCGACGGGTTGCGCGGGCTCGCGCGGCTCGCCGGCCTCGCGGTGGACGTGGCCGACGGCGCGGTGACGCTCGCCGACACGGCCGTGGTGGAGGAGCGGCGGCGGCTGGCGGCGTCGCTGCACGACAGCGTGGGCGCGATGCTGTTCGGTGTCGGCTCGTCGGTGCGCAAGCTGCGCGAACAGGCCGTGCCCGGCGTGGACGACCAGTTGGAGCGCATCGAGCGGCAGTTGGCGGCGGCGGGCATGGCGTTGCGCGAGTCGATCTCGCGGTTGCGCGTCGGGTCCGACCGGGACCCGGTGCGGCTGACCGCCGACATCGCCGAGTCCGTGCACGCGTTCACCCAGCGCGCGGGCGTCGCCGCGAGCTTCGTGCCGGTCGGCGGCACGCCCAGGCTGGACCCGGCCCGCGCCGCCCTGGTCAAGCGGGTGGTGGACGAGGGCCTGCTCAACGTGGAGAAGCACGCCCGCGCCCGCTCGGTCGTGGTCACCCTGGCGGTGTCGGACCGCGTCACGGTCGCCGTCCTGGACGACGGCGTGGGCGTCGAGGAACCCCTCGGCGGCACCGGCGCGGGGCTGCCCGCGCTGCGCCGCCAGGTCGAGCGCGCGGGCGGCGCGTTGAGCCTGCTCACCACCGAGGAAGGCGGCGCGGTGCTGCGCTGCGAGCTGCCGGCGCCCTCTCCATCCGGAGAGGTCGGGATCGTGTGACCTGGGGTACGTTCCGGTGATGGCGCAGCTGAGCTACTCGTCGGGCACCTCGGACGTGCCGCTGCTGGGCGACACCATCGCGGCCAACCTCGACCGCGCCGTGGCCGCGCACGGCGACCGGGAGGCCCTGGTCGACCGGACCACGGGCCGGCGGTGGACCTACCGGCAGCTCGGCGCGGAGGTGGACGCCGTCGCCGCGGGCCTGCACCACCGCGGGGTGCGCGCCGGCGACCGGGTCGGCATCTGGTCGCCCAACCGGGCCGAGTGGGTGGTGGTCCAGTACGCGACCGCCCGCATCGGCGCGATCCTGGTCACCATCAACCCGGCCTACCGGGTGCACGAGCTGGAGTACGTGCTCAACCAGTCCGGCGCCCGCACCCTGGTCGCGGCCCGGTCCTTCAAGACCTCCGACTACGCCGGGATGATCGAGCAGGTGCGGCCGAACTGCCCCGGCCTGCGGGACGTCGTCCTGCTCGACACTCCACAGTGGACCGAGCTGCGCTCCGACGACCACCCGGAGTGGCCGGAGCTGTCCGCCGACGACCCGATCAACATCCAGTACACGTCCGGCACGACGGGGTTCCCCAAGGGCGCCACCCTGTCCCACCACAACATCCTCAACAACGGCTTCTTCGTCGGGGAGCTGCTGGGGTACACCGAGAACGACCGCATCTGCGTGCCGGTCCCGTTCTACCACTGCTTCGGCATGGTCATGGGCAACCTGGCCGCCACCTCGCACGGCGCGTGCGTGGTCATCCCCGCGCCCGCGTTCGACCCGGCGGCGACGCTGCGCGCGGTGGCCGAGGAGCGGTGCACCTCGCTCTACGGCGTGCCGACGATGTTCATCGCCGAACTGGCCGAGCCGGACTTCGACAGCCACGACCTCTCGTCGCTGCGGACCGGGATCATGGCGGGCTCGCCGTGCCCGGTGGAGGTGATGAAGCAGGTCGTGGAGCGGATGGGCATGCGGGAGGTGTCCATCGCCTACGGCATGACCGAGACCTCGCCGGTGTCCACCCAGACCCGCCGCGACGACTCGCTGGACCGCCGGGTCGCCACGGTCGGCCGCGTGCTGCCGCACCTGGAGGTCAAGGTGGTGGACCCGGAGACCGGTCGCACCGTGCCCCGCGGCACGCCGGGCGAGCTGTGCACCCGCGGCTACTCGGTGATGCTGGGCTACTGGGAGCAGCCGGACAAGACCGCCGAGGCCGTCGACGCGGCGCGGTGGATGCACACCGGTGACCTGGCCGTCATGGACGACGAGGGGTACGTCAACATCACCGGCCGGATCAAGGACATGGTGATCCGCGGTGGCGAGAACCTGTACCCGCGCGAGATCGAGGAGTTCCTCCACACCCACCCGGACGTCCTGGACGCGCAGGTGATCGGCGTGCCGGACGTCCGGTACGGCGAGGAGCTGATGGCCTGGGTCCGCCTGCGCCCGGGAGCGGAGCCGTTGACGCCCGAGGCGCTCAGGGAGTTCTGCACGGGCAAGCTGGCCCACCACAAGATCCCGCGGTACGTCCACGTGGTCGAGGACTTCCCGATGACCGTCACCGGCAAGGTCCGCAAGGTGGAGATGCGCAGGCAGGCCGTGGCGATCCTGGGCCTGGCCGACGCGGACGCGGTGGAGCACGGTTGAGGATCCTGGTGGTGGACGACCACCCCGTCGTGTGCGACGGGGTGCGGTCGCTGGTGGCCTCGACCCCGGACATCGAGGTCGTCGGCTCGGCGCGGACGGCCCGCGACGCCGTCACCCGGGCCCGCGCCCTGCTGCCCGACCTGGTGCTGCTGGACCTGCGCCTGCCGGACATGCTCGGCAGCGAGGCCCTGCCGCGGATCACGGCCGCCGCGCCCGCCGCGAAGGTCGTCATCTTCACCGCCTACGACGACCACGCGGCCCTGTCGGCGGCCCTCGCCGGCGGCGCGCACGGCTGCCTGCTCAAGGACGTGACCGACACGGACCTGGTGGCCCAGTTGCGCCGGATCGCCGCCGGGGTCCGGGTGATCGACCCGCGGCTGCGGGAGTCGAGCGGGACGCTGTTGCAGGCCAGGCTGTTCCGGCTGTCGCTGAGCCGCCGGGAGTACGAGGTGGTCCGCCTCGCGGCGACCGGCCGGACCAACCCGGAGATCGCCGAGGAGCTGGGCCTGACCCGCAACACCGTGAAGACCTACCTCCAGACGGCCATGCAGAAGCTGGGCGCGCGCAACCGGGTGGAAGCCGTGCGCCGGGCGCAAGAAGAACAACTGCTCTGACCCCGTGGCGGGGTCGTGCCGGCGGCACTGGACGGCCACCGGGCGGCGTCCGCTCTGGTAGACCCGGATCCCCTTGCACCCTGCGCGAAAGGGATCACATGATCCGGCACCTGCTGCGAGGCGTCCTGCCTCCCACAGCCCTGCTCGCCGCCGTCCTCTCCGCCGCCACCTCCGCCGAAGCGGCACCCGCCCCCTGCACGCCGTTCGAGGGCGCGGGGGAGTGGCGGGGCTGCCTCGACGTCTCCGTCCGGCTGGCCGACGCGCCCGCCCTGGGCTCGGAAACCCGGCTCGACATCGACGTGCGCACCACCTCCGCCCGGTCCGACGTCGAGCTGGTCGTGTCCCTGCCCGCCGGCCTCGAATGGGTGCGGGCGCCCGCCGGGCTGAGCACCCGCACCGTCGCCTCCGCCGCGCCCGCCGACCGGGGCCGGGCGCACCACGCGACCGGCACGTCCCGCGTCGAGCACGACCGTCCCGTGCGGCTGTCCGGCACGGTCCGGGCGGTCGCCGAAGGGACCGCGCAGATCCAGGTCGTCGCGCGGGCCGGGGTCGAGTCGGACCGGGGCAGCGCGTTCCTCACCGTCGGCGCGCAGCGGTCGCGGCACGGGATCGCCGTGTCCGAGGTGAACCGGGCGGTCCGCGCGGACGTCGTCCCCACCTCCGCCCACCCGAGGTCGCGGCACAAGCCGGCCGGGGAGGCGTCCGCCGCGCTCGGCACCGCCTGCGCCACCGGGACCTGGGGCTACGTCGACCACGACGGCGTCGCCCGCACCTCGCCCAACGCCCGCGTGTGGGCCTACGACGACGACGCGAGCGGCCAGGACGACCTGCTCGCCACCGGGCTCACCGACGCCACCGGCCGGTTCCGCCTGTGCTACGAGAACACCGACGAGGACGGCACCGCCCAGGACGTCTACGTCCGGACCGCCACCGAGAACGCCCACTGGACCATCCGCAACGGCCGCAGCCGCCGGTCCTACTCCTTCTACACCGACGTCGTCCCCAACGCGGGCGCGGCCGTGGACTTCGGCACCGTCCACCCGGCCGACCCGGCGATGATGCGGGGCGTGGCGGCGTTCGACACCATGAACGCGGCCTGGAACTGGACGCCCGGCGCGTGCTGGGACGCCCGCGACACCACGTGCCGCCAGGGCAGGATCAACTGGTCGCCCGACTCCACCGACGGCACCTACTACTCGTTGCAGGAGAACGCCGTCCACCTCGCCGCCGAGGACCCGGACTCCGACATCCTGGTGCTGCACGAGTTCGGCCACGCGATCATGGACGACGTCTACGAGGACGACTTCCCGCCCGCGCCGAACTGCTCGCCGCACTACATCACCAAGACCAGCTCCACGGGTTGCGCCTGGACCGAGGGCTTCGCCACCTGGTACGGCGTGGCGGTGCTGGGCGACCCGACGTTCCGCTGGCCCGACGGCCGCACGCTGGACGTGGAAGGCCCGACGTGGGGCACCGCGAACTGGGACGACGGGGACGCTGTCGAAGGCCGCGTGCTGGGCGCGATGATCGACCTCCACGACAGCGCCGACGAGCCCGGTGACACGTGCGCGGAGGACCCGGCCGGTCCGCTGTGGACGACGTTCCTGGGCCACGTCTCGGACACGTTCCGCCAGTTCTGGGCGCACCGGGCGGCCGACGGCCACGACGTCGGCGGCAACGCGTTGAGCTGCCTGTACCACAACACGATCGACTACTAGGTGCAACGGGTGGGCGGGCACGTCGCGCGGGCGGCGTGCCCGCTGTTAACTTCGCACGTCATGGCGAACGCCAAGGTCGGTGAAGCCCTGCGGCGGCTGGGGATGAGCGTCGACGCGGTCGCCGTCTACCTCGAACTGCTGGACACCGGCCCGGTGCCGCTGCGCCGGCTGGACCGCGCCGCCTACGCCGAGCTGGTCGACGCGGGCCTCGCGTGCGCCGCGTCCGACGACGCCGACACCGCCGCGCCGCTGCCGCCCGCGACCGGCCTGGAGATCCTGCGCCGCCACCGCGCCGCCGAGCTGGACGAGGCGCGGGTGGCGGTGGCGGGCGCGTTCGAGGCGTTCCGGCGGTCGCGGCTGGCCCGGTACAACGACGACCTGGTGGAGGTGGTGACCGGCGAGGCGATCGGGCCCCGGCTGCGGCAGGCGTGGGTCAGCGCGCGGGCCGAGATCCGGCAGTTCGACTCGCCGCCGTACTTCCCGATCGCCACCGCCACCGAGGACTCGCTGGCCACGCTCCGGCGTGGCGTCAAGCAGCGGGTCGTGTACTCGCGGGAGTCGTTGCGCCACCCCGGGTACCTCGCCGAGTGCGTCGAACCGTGCGTGCGGGCGGGCGAGCAGGCCCGGGTGCTGCCGTCGGTGCCGGTCAAGCTGGTGGTCGTGGACGACGCGTGCGCGCTGGTGTCGTTGTCCATCAAGGAAGCCGACGTGCACAACACCATGCTGGTCGTGCGGCCGTGCGGGTTGTTCTCGGCGCTGGTGGCGTTGTTCGAGCAGGCCTGGCGGGAGGCGTTGCCGGTCCTGTCGACCGACCCGCCGCCGCCGCGCCTGCCGCCCGCCGACCGCCGGCTGCTGGCGCTGCTCGCGGCCGGGGTGCCGGACGGGGACGTGGCGCGGGAGCTGGGGATCAGCCGCCGCACGCTGTTCCGCCGCGTCGAGGTGCTGATGACCCGGCTGGGCGCGGCCACCCGGTTCCAGCTCGCCCTGCACGCCCAGCGGCGCGGGTGGCTGTGACCCGGCACGATGGGGTGCGTGGACCTCGACGAGTTCCTTGCCCTGGCCGACGACCTCCTGCGCATCCCCTCGACCGCCGACCGGCCCGCCGACCTGCTGCGCGCCCTGGACTTCGTGCTCGACCTGCTCGGACCCGACCTCACGGTGGAGCGGTTCGAGTCGCGCGGCAAACCCAGCGCGCTGGTGTACCGGGGGAGCGCGCGGCCGGAGTTCCGGGTGCTGTTCAACGCCCACCTCGACGTGGTCCCGGCCCCGCCCGAGCAGTTCACGCCGGTGCGCGACGGGAACCGGCTGCACGCGCGCGGCGCGCAGGACATGAAGCTGTCCGCGCTGGTGCTGGCGCTGGTGTTCCGGGACGTGCCGACGCCGTTCCCGGTGGGGCTGCAACTGGTCACCGACGAGGAGGTCGGCGGCCGGGACGGCACGCTGCACCAGTTGGAGCAAGGCGTCACCGGGCGGTTCGTGGTGATCGGCGAGCACAGCGCGTTGCGGCTGGTCACCGAGTCCAAAGGGCTGGTCAACGCGCGGCTGTCGGTCACCGGCCGGGCCGCGCACAGCGCCTACCCGTGGCTGGGCGACAACGCCGTGGTGGGGCTCATGCGGTCGCTGGACGCCCTGCTCAAGGCCTACCCGACCCCCACCGGGGAGGCCTGGCGGACCACCGTCAACGTCGCCCGCGTCGAGACCGCCAACACCGCGCTCAACCAGATCCCGGCCGACGCGTCGGCGTGGCTGGACATCCGGTTCCCGCCCGAGGACGCCGACTTCCGCGACCCGGCGCGGGTCGCCGCGCACCTCAAGGCGCTGACCGGCGCGGACGTCGAGGTGTCCCACGTCGAGCCGCCGCACCGGGCCGACCCCGACAGCCCCGACGTGCGAGCGCTCCGGAAGGCCGCCCGCGACCAGGGGTTCAGCGGCGACCTGCTGCGCAAGCACGGCGCGGCGGACTCGCGGTTCTACCACCAGCGCGGCATCGACGCGGTGATCTTCGGCATCGGCGGCGACGGGCAGCACGGTCCCGACGAGTACGCCGACCTGACCACCGTCCTGCCCTACCACGCCGCGTTGACGGCATATCTGAAAGCGCTGCCGGACCGGTGACGATCGTGGCTACGCTGGGGTCGCGAGACGAGAGATGAGGACGGCATGACCCCGTTACCGAGCGCCACCCTGGTCCCGACGCCCACCGGTGTGGACCTGGTGCTGACCCGCACGTTCCGCGCCCACGTCGAGGACGTGTGGGCGAGCGTGACCGACCCCGAGCGCACCGCGGCCTGGTTCGGCCCCTGGGAGGGCGACGCCGCGCCGGGCCGCCGGATCAAGGTGCAGATGGCCTTCGAGGAGGGCCAACCCTGGATGGAGGCCCGCATCGACGCGTGCGCCGCGCCGCTGCGCCTGGCCGTGTCCACCATCGACTCCTACGGCGTGTGGAAGCTCGAACTCCTGCTGTCCGAAGTGGACGGCGAGACCGAGCTGAAGCTGGTGCACCACCTGAAGTCGGTCGAGGGCCTCGGCGAGATCGGGCCGGGTTGGGAGTACTACCTCGACCGGCTGGCCGCCGTCCGGGCCGGTGGGCCCGCCCCCTCCTTCGACGACTACTACCCGTCGCAGAAGGCGTACTTCGAGGGCCTGGCTTGACCGACCGGATCACCGCGTTCGGCCACCAGCTCGTGCGGACCCACGTCGCGCTGCGCGAGCAGCTCGCCGACCTGCGCGACGACCTGGACGCGTGGCTCGACGGGGACCGGCTGGTGGACCTGCGCGCGCACTGCCTGGCGTTCTGCGGCGCGCTCACCCACCACCACACCGCCGAGGACGGCCGGGGCTTCCCGGTGCTCGCGGCGCACCACCCCGGGCTCACGCCGGTCATCGAGGAGCTGGTGGCCGACCACCGGATCATCGTGGACGCGATGAACCGGCTCGCGGCGGTCCTGGCGGACCCGGACCCGGAGACCGTCGAGTCCGAAGTAGACACCCTGGCGGCGTTGCTGGAGACCCACTTCACCTACGAGGAGCGCAAGATCGTCAACGCGCTCAACGCCCTGGACGTCGCCGGCGCGCAGGCCGACGACCTGCGCGCCGCGACGACCCTCCCGGCTCAGGACACCGGGGCCTCCTCGGCGAACTGAGTCCGGTACAGCTCCTCGTACCGGCCGCCGGCCGCGAGCAGGTCGGTGTGCGTGCCGCGCTCCACGATCCGCCCGCCCTCGACCACCAGGATCTGGTCGGCGGCGCGGATCGTGGACAGCCGGTGCGCGATGACCACGGCGGTGCGGCCGGCCAGCGCCTCACCCAGCGCCGCCTGCACCGCCGCCTCGGACGTCGAGTCCAGGTGGGCGGTGGCCTCGTCCAGGATGACCACGCGCGGGCGGGCCAGCAGCAGCCGGGCGATGGTCAGCCGCTGCCGCTCGCCGCCGGAGAGCCGGTAGCCGCGCTCGCCCACGACCGTGTCCAGCCCGTCGGGCAGCGACTCGACCAGGTCGGCCAGCCGCGCGCGGCGCAGCACGTCCCACACCTCCTCCTCGGTCGCCTCCGGCCGCGCGAGCAGCAGGTTCTCCCGGATCGACTCGTGGAACAGGTGCCCGTCCTGGGTGACCATGCCCAGCGCGTCCCGGATCGCCGACAGCTTGAGGTCGCGAACGTCCACTCCGGACAGTCGCACCGCGCCGCGGTCCACGTCGTACAGGCGCGGCAGCAGGGACGCGATGGTCGACTTGCCCGCGCCCGACGACCCGACCAGCGCCACCAGTTGCCCCGGTTCGGCGCGGAAGGACACGTCGTGCAGCACGTCCACGCCACCCCGCGTGTCCAGCGCCGCGACCTCCTCCAGGGAGGCCAGCGACACCTTGTCCGCCGACGGGTAGGCGAACCCGACCCCGTCGAACTCCACCGACACCGGCCCGTCCGGCACGGTCCGCGCGTCCGGCTTCTCCTCGATCAGCGGCTTGAGGTCGAGCACCTCGAACACCCGCTCGAAGCTGACCAGCGCGCTCATCACCTCGACCCGCGCGCTGGCCAGGGCGGTCAGCGGCGCGTACAGGCGGGTGAGCAGCAGCGCCAGCGCCACCACCGAGCCCGGGTCCAGCTCGCCGCGCAGCGCGTAGAACCCGCCCAACCCGTAGACCAGCGCCAACGCCAGCGCGGAGACCAGCGTCAACGCGGTGAGGAACACGGTCTGCACCATCGCCGAGCGCACCCCGATGTCGCGCACCCGCCGCGCCCGCACCGCGAACTCCGCCGACTCCCGGCTGGGCCGCCCGAACAGCTTCACCAGCGTCGCGCCCGGCGCGGAGAACCGCTCGGTCATCTGCGTGCTCATGGTGGCGTTGTGGTTGGCGGCCTCGCGCTCCAGCCGGGCCAGGCGCGTGCCCATCCGGCGGGCCGGCAGCACGAACACCGGCAGCAACACCAGCGCCAGCAACGTGATCTGCCACGACAGGCCGATCATCACGACGAACGTCAGGACCAGCGTGACCAGGTTGCCCACGACGCTGGACAGCGTGTCGCTGAACGCCCGCTGCGCGCCGATCACGTCGTTGTTCAGCCGGGACACCAGCGCGCCGGTGCGGGTGCGCGTGAAGAACGCGACCGGCATGCGTTGGACGTGGTCGAACACGGTCGTGCGCAGGTCGAGGATGAGGTCTTCGCCGATGCTCGCCGACAGCCACCGGGCGAACAGCCCCAGCGCCGCCTCCGCGATCGCGATGCCCGCGATGAGCCCGGCCAGGCCCAGCACCACCTCGTAGGACGAGCCGTTGACGATCGCGTCCACGATCCGCCCGGCCAGCACGGGCGTCGCGACCGCGAGCACCGCCACGACGACGCTGACCACGAGGTACTGCGTGAGCCGGGCCTTGCGGGGCCGGGCGAACGACCAGATGCGCTTGAGGGTCGCCTTGGAGAAGGGCTTCTTGTCGTTCTGCGCGTTGGTCATGTGGTACAGCGACATCCACGCGGTGACTTCCATGTCCATGGCCGAAACGTAAGACCTGGAGTTGGGTGGAGGTCAAGGAGAAATGCGCACGCCGCGGTAATCGGGGAGCGCCACGGTGTTGGCGATCTTCTGCAGGTCGCCGAAGATCCTGGCGCCACCGGGGATGTGCGGCACGATCCGCAGCGTGAGGTCCCGCATGCGGATGAACATCCGGCTCTTGGGCAGCAGCCCGTCCACGCCGCCGAGCGCGAACTTCTGGCACTTGTCGACGTACTCGCGCATCCGCTGCTCGTAACGGCGGAACGCGGTGCGGTGGTCGGGCGCGGTGGCCAGTTCGCCGGCCAGCAGGTACGCGCCGACCAGCGCCATGCTGGTGCCGTTGCCCGCGAGCGGGGAGGCGCAGAACGCGGCGTCGCCGAGCAGGGCGACCCGGCCGCGGCTCCAGGAGTCCAGGCGGACCTGGCAGAGGCGGTCGAAGTAGAAGTCGTCGGCGGTGCGCAAGTCCTCCAGCAGCCGCGGGACCTCCCAGCCGTCGTGCGCGTAGGTCCGGGCGATCAGGTCGCGCTGGAAGGCGTCGTCGTGGCGGTCGTGCGGGACGACGGGGGACTTGAAGGTGAACATGGCCTTCGCGCGGCCGTCCGGCGTCGGGTAGATGCCCGCCGCGCGGCCGGGGACGGTGTGCAGGAGCATCCAGCCGTCGGAGTCGGTTCGTCGAGTGGTGCTGAAGATCGCGGTGTAGGCGCCCATGTCGTGGGTGAAGTCCGCTTCGGGGCCGAAGGCGAGCGACCGGACCTTCGAGTGCAGGCCGTCCGCGCCGACGACCAGGTCGAACGTGCGGGTCGGCGACTTCTCGAAGGTGACCTCGACGCCGTGGGGGGTCTCGGTGAGGGACGTGATGGTGTCGTCGAACAGGTGCTCGACGTCGTCGGCGGTCCGGTCGTGGAGGATGCGGACGAGGTCGCCGCGCAGGATCTCGATCTCGGCGATCGCGCCGCCGGAGTCGCCGAGCGTGTCCGCGGCCATGGTCGAGGTGCGCTTGCCCTCGGCGTTGACGAACGCCATGCCCCGCGCCCCGGTGTGCGCGGCGCGGACCTGGTCCAGCACGCCCATGCGCGCCACGACCTCGCGGGCGGTGCCGCGGATGTCCACCGCCTGGCCGCCGGGGCGGGGCGCGGGGGCGCGTTCGACGACGGTCGGGGTGAGGCCGTGGTGGCGCAGCCAGTGGGCGAGGGCGGGGCCGGCGATGCTCGCGCCGGAGATCAATACGGTGTTCATGCGTACACCGTACATGAGTGCACTAGCAGTTCAATTGCTATTCAGTGCACTAGTGCACTACCGTAGTGCACTAGTGCGGAGGTGGTCATGGTCTACGAACGGATCGCGGGCGAGATCCGGCAGCGCATCGCACGGGGCGAGCTGCGCCCCGGCGACCGGGTGCCGTCCACGCGGGAGATCACCGCGCGGTGGGGCGTGGCGATGGCGACGGCGACCAAGGTGCTGGCGGCGTTGCGCGAGGAGGGGTTGGTGCACGCGGTGGCCGGTGTCGGCACGGTCGTGTCGTCCCCCGCGCCCGCGGCGCCGCCCGTGGTGAAGGACGACCTCACCGCCGACGCGGTGGTGCGCACCGCGCTCGCCATCGCCGACACCGAGGGCCTGGCCGCGCTGTCCATGCGCCGCGTCGCCGGGCAGCTCGGGGTGGCGGCGATGTCGCTGTACCGGCACGTTCCCGGCAAGGACGAACTGGTGGTGCGCATGATCGACACCGCGTTCGGCGCGTCCCCGCCGCCGGTCGGTTCCGGCGGGTGGCGGGAGCGGCTGGAGGCGGTCGCGCGGCTCCAGTGGGACCTGTTCAGCCGGCACCCGTGGCTGGCCGGCGCGATCTCGATGACCCGGCCGACGATGCTGCCCAACGCGGTCGCGCACACCGAGTGGATCATGCAGGCGCTGGACGGGCACGGCCTGACCGCCGAGGAGGCGCTGCACGCGGCCGTGACGCTGTTCGGGTTCGTGCGGGGCATCGCGGTGAACCTGGAGCACGAGGCGGACCAGCGGCACCAGACCGGCATCACCGAGGACGAGTGGATGGCCCGGCAGGCGGGGGCCATGGCGTCGCTGGTGGCGTCCGGGAGGTTCCCGATGTTCGCCCGGGTCATGGGGTCGGAGGTGGACATGGACCTCGGCACGCTGTTCGAGTTCGGGTTGGCGCGGATGCTCGACGGGATCGGGGAATGGATCAGCGGTCGCGCGGCGTTGACCGGGGGAGGAAGACCCGAGTGAGGGAGGCACGTGGTGGCGCAGGACCCGGAGGAGCTGTTCGAGGTCGACTCCGACGTCCCGGACCTGACCGGAGCGGTGCTGCTGCACCACTTCGACGGCTTCATGGACGCGGGCGGCGCGGGCTCGGCGCTGGTCGAGCACCTGCTGTCGGTGCACGAACACCGCGTGGTCGCGCGCTTCGACGTGGACGACCTCCTCGACTACCGGGCCAGGCGCCCGCCGATGACCTTCGACACGGACCGCTGGGAGAGCTACGCCGCGCCGGAGCTGGTGGTGTACCTGCTGCACGACGCGGTGGGCACGCCGTTCCTGCTGCTGACCGGCCCCGAGCCGGACCGCAGGTGGGAGGCGGTCGTGGCGGCGGTGCGGGCGTTGATCGACCGGTGGGGCGTGCGCTTGGCGGTGAGCTTCCACGGCATTCCCATGGGCGTGCCGCACACGCGGAAGCTGACCGTGATCGCGCACGCGACCCGGCCGGACCTGGTGGTGGAGAAGAGCCCGTTCAGCCGGGTCCAGGTGCCCGGCAACCTGGCGGCGCTGCTGGAGCTGCGGTTGGGCGAGTCCGGCCACGACGCCATGGGCTTCGCGGCCTACGTGCCGCACTACCTGGCCCAGGGCACGTACCCGACGGCGGCGCTGAACCTGTTGGAAGCGATCACGAAGTCGACGGGCCTGGTGGTCCAGGCGGCGCAACTGCACGAGTCCGCTCGGCGGACCGAGGCGGAGATCGCGCGGCAGGTGGCGGAGTCCGACGAGGTGGCCCAGGTGGTGGCGGCGCTGGAGCGGCAGTACGACGCGTTCACGGAGGCGTCGGAGAACTTGCTGGTGGAGCCGGACGGGCCGCTGCCGAGCGCGGACGAGCTGGGCGCGGAGTTCGAACGCTTCCTGGCGGAACAGCAGCGCGACCACTGAAACCGCTGGTAGGGTGGCCTGCGCGGGCCACCCGACCAGCATCACCCGATCGTGTGAGATGCAGGATCCGCGACTTTTAGCCACCTCGCGCGTCCCGTAGATGGAAGAGGTCGCGGCGGACCGGACCCCACCCGCCGCCCCAGCGCCCCTACCGCTGCCTCCCACTCGCCACCCGGCTTACCCCGCCGACCCGCTCGCACCGCCACGCCCGCCGCACCGCCCGTGCGCTGCCGCCGCCGCACCGCCCGTGCGCTGCCGCCGCCGCG
>NZ_JBEZBW010000051.1:0-58512 GCF_040647305.1 Saccharothrix sp. NPDC042600
GGTCGACCGGATGCCTAGACAACACCCGATCTACCAGGAGTTCCCCTGTCCGCGCACCAAAGCCACACCACCCACCGGGTTCCCAAACAGCCACTGAAAACCATGCCCTACGGAGAAGTTAAAGCGAGGCGCCGACACATACTTACCAGCGAGAGACTGACACTGGCATGCCGCAGTGACTGCAATCGACTGCTAACCGGGAGTCGGCTTACTCATCGACGCGTACCCTCGAACACATGCCGCGCCTCATAGGCCAGTGCGGCTAGGATTCGTCGTCACGGAGCGCTGTGCACTGGCGATGGAGGGACGAGGCCGTGGCCGGTCGGCATGACAACGCCAGAGGATCCGCCTCCTCGGGCGGGTCACGGGCCGCTGGAGGCATCGGCTTCCAGGCCGAGGTCTTCGCCTGGTGGGCAGCCCTCGCGGTATCCGGCGAGGGGCCGGGGTTCGACTTGGTTCCGGCGCGGAAGGTGCTGGCTGTCGGTTGCGAGACGGGGTTCCCTGTTGACGATGTCGGGGTTGCGCTGCACGACGGGGGCTTCATCCTCATCCAGGCCAAGCGCGGGATGCGTCGGCTCGATTCCAGTTCCGGCGATCTGCGCAAGGCCGTCGACCAGCTGATCGATGCGTTCCGCGGTGGCCTGCGCACCAGGGTCGAGGTGCGTGCCGTCGACCTGGTCAGAGATCGCCTGGTGATCGCGACCGATGCCACATCGAGCGGCGCGTTCGATGATCTCGCGACGGTTCTCGCCCGTCTTCGAGGCCATCCCGACACATTGCCGCTGGAGGATGCCGCAGGTACTGACCAGCAAGTGGCTGCCTGGACCCGTTTCCGCGGCATCGTGGAGCAGCGATGGGCCGAGACGTCGGGTACGGCACCCACCCAGGAGGAGCTGCGCCGGTTCTGCCGCGTCCTGGGAGTCCAACGGCTCGATTTCACTGACGTCGGAACCCACCGCAGGCAGGCGGTGAGCCTGCTGGAGCACGCCGGTGCGACGGACGGATCCTTCGACCGACTGATCAAGTTCGGGGTGACATTCGGTCACGAACGGTCATGGCGGCTTACCCACCAACTCAGAGCCGCGCTGGACATTCCGACCGAGTCCGGGGTCAGTACGCCGAACAGGCCACGAGGGCACGTCTCGTTCGAGTGGTTGCGTCATCGGCTCGACGAAGCCGTCGAAGACCTGGGCCCTCGCTACAACCGCGAGTTGACCGTCAAGGTGCCCGTAGGACAGGTGATCGCGGGCTTCGCGCGCCGCGACGTCGCGTTGTCGCCTCTGCGCGTGCAGCTTCGCCAAGCGCACGCCGCTCTGGGCCGAGCCGCCGCCAACGAGTCCGGTCACCAGCGGCTGGCCGACATGCTGACGGAACTGGCTGAACTGCGCGGGTCGGTTGACGCCGCTGCCGGTCCCGGCGTCCTGCCAATCGAATCGTGGCGTTCCCGATGCTCGGCGATGATCGAATCTCTCGGGCGGATCCCGGACGATCCTACTGTCGGTGATCGCGAATCGTCGAAATTCCGCGACGCTGTCGATTCGTGCTGGGAACACCTCGAACAGGCCGTCATGTGGCTGGACGGGCGGATCCCGAAGGCGTGGAACAACCCGGTTCTGCTCATCACCGGAGAGCAGGGGCGAGGCAAAAGCCACCTGCTGGCGGACACGGCCCTGTCCGCCATGCACGACGGCCAGCCCGCCGTATTGCTGCTGGGCCAGCACTTCCTCGACACCAGCGACCCGTGGACCCAGGCGACCGCCAACCTGCGATGGCCCGGCACCGCCGAGGAATTCCTCGGCGCGCTCAACAGTCTCGCCAAGGCCGCGGGCCGCCGGGCGCTGCTGATGCTCGATGCCCTCAACGAGGGCGAGGGCAGGACGATCTGGTCGACACGACTGGCGGGCTTCCTGAGGGAGGTACGCCGGTTCGAGTGGATCGGAGTGGTCTTGACCGTGCGAACCATCGCACGGGATGCCTGTGTTCCGGGCAACGTCCGTGAGACGGCGGTGGTCGTCGACCATCGCGGGTTCGCCGACGTGGAGTTCGACGCCGTGCGGGAGTTCTTCCTCCACTACAAGCTCATCGGCCCCGCTACACCGCTCCTGCAACGGGAGTTCCGCGAGCCGCTGTTCCTCGACCTGTTCTGCCGCGCAGCACAACGACACTCCGCCCTGTTGACCGGCGCCGCACCGGGCCTGAGCGCCGCTCTCGACACGTTCCTCACCACCAGGGACAAGGTGGTCTCCGAACAGCTCAATATCGACCCTCACGACATTGTGGTGATCACCGCCTGCCGTGAACTGGCCAAGGCCATGCTCAGCCTGGGCAGGCGCTGGCTGAGCAGGCAAGAAGCCAAGCAGATCACCGAACGCGTGTGGCAGACGACCGGTGGGTACTCCAAGTCACTGTTCCTGGCCTTGCTCACCGAGCGAGTGCTGATCCAGAGCTTCGTCGGTGCGCTAGAGGCGACCCCGGACGCGCAACCGGTGCAGTTCGCCTACGAACGCCTCGCCGACCACCTGATCGCCACCGTTCTCATCAACTCGACGCATCGCGACGGTCGCTACGACCACGACGCGCTGGCCCGGATCGCGGCGGGCCTGACCGCAGGCGACACCACGCTCGACGCGCTCACTGTGCTGGTGCCCGAACGCGTCGGGATCGAACTGATCGACCTCGTCCACGCGGTGGCACGGCAGACGAGCAGCATGCTGTCCGACCGCGTGATCGCCTCGCTGCCACTGCGCGCGCCGAACGCGATTACCGCCACCGCGGCCCGGCTGCTGGAGGAACGGCTGCTGAGCGACGACCGCCAGGTCGCCCGAGCCGCCGCGCACGTCGCAGTGCCACTGGCATGTCTGCCCGGACACGACCTCGACTACCGGTGGCTGCATGCAACGCTGGCGGCGATGCCGATGTGGCGCCGCGACATGACCTGGACCGCCGCCACCGTCGGCCGACGAGGACAGCCGAGTCCTTACACCGGGCTGCTCGCGTGGATCAACGCCGAGGACGAACCCGCCTTGACCCACCTGAGCCAGGAGTCGGCCCTGGCCAGTGCTGTCACGCTCATGTGGGCGTTCACCACTCCCGACCGGTTCGTGCGCGACACCGCCACCCGCCGCCTGGTCAAAATCGCCTCCGTGCACCCGACCGTCCTGCCCACACTGATCCACCGTGCCGCAGAGGTGGACGACCTCTACGTCCTGGAACGGGTCTGTGCAGCCTCCTACGGTGTCGCACTACGCCACCTGCCCGACGCAGTCCTGCGCGCTCTCGCCGCAGCCACCCTCGACACCGTGTTCGGCCGAGCCGAACCGCCGGTCCACATCCTCATCCGCGACTACGCCCAAGGTATTGTTCGGCTTGCCCACAGACGCAGCCTGGTAAATGACGCCGACTGGACCCGGGCAGCAGGCCCTTGGTCGAGCCCGTGGCCAGGTCGGGACATCCCCGACCAGGACGAGCTGGAACGGCTCTACCCGCTGTTCGCCGGTGAGGAACCCGCCCGAGAAGGCTCGCTGTGGGCCTCCGTCCACCTCAGCGCCGGCGAAGATGGAGACTTCGGCCGCTACGTCGTCGGCACCAACCACCCCCACGGCTTCCCGTTCACCACCCGCCTACGCAGCGACCAAGAGCAGCAGGCGGCACCAGGCGACGTCGAGGTGCCCGACGACACCGGATCTCCGCGGCCCGGCCTCCTCCAGCAGTTCACTGACGCACTGGACGAGGACGACCCACTCCACGCAAGCTTCACCGACCTGCTCGCCTACGCCAAAGCCACGGCCGAAACCACACCGCGCCGACGACGCGACGACCCCATCGACGCGGATGCGGTGACCAGGTTCGTCATCCTGGGAGTCGCCGACCGCGGCTGGACACCCGAACGTTTCCGCGACCTCGACCGCGAGCTCTACGCCGAACAGTCCGTCGGACGCGCTCCCCACAAGCGCGAACGCATCGGCAAGAAGTACCAGTGGCAGGCATGGCACGAAGCCCTGGCCCGCCTCGCCGACACCCACCTACTCCAGGACCACCCGGAGCGCCAACCCGTCACGGCCGCCCGAATCCCCTCCACCCGCGACCTCGACCCCTCACACCTGCTCTCCGGCAATCCCGAAGACCCCACCGACGACGACTACCCCGACACCACCACCTCCTGGTGGTTGCCACTGCCCACCCCCGAGGCGCCCGACCTGTCCAGCTTCGAACTCCAGTGCGCCTGGGTCGCCGACCACACGGCACTGCTGGACACCAGCCAACTCGTCACCATCCCCGGCAATGTTGCCGCAGCCTCACCAGCTGGCCGCACACTGCAGCTACGCGACGACCACGAATGGATACTGCTGGACGGCATCGTCGCCTGGTACTGGGACGCCTACGGCCCTGCGCCACATCTGGCCAGCGAGGGCGTGTGGGCCGACCACGCCGCAGTGCACCACACCGTCCTGATCCGCCAGGCCGACGTCACCGGCATCCTCGCCTCCCCGCTGAAGGCCTACGACCCACACCACTACAACCAGGACTTCACCAACAGCGCGTTCCTCGGCGAGTACCCCGACCAACCCGCCTTCACCGACCTGCTCGAAGACCGCGAACAGCAGGACGGCTGGACCACCGACACCAACATCCCCGCACCAGTCCTGCACGCCACCGACCACTACACCTGGGAAGGCAGCAACTACGACTGCTCACTGACCAACGCGGTCTCCGTCTCCCTGCCCAGCGCCCACCTTCTCCGCCTACTCGCCCTCGACGCCTACGTGCGTGACGGCGCCGTACGCGCCCCAGACGGCGAAGTGATCGCGTTCGCCCCCAACGTCTTCGAACCCGGAGAACACGCCCTGCTCGTCCGCGCCGACATCCTCCACACCGCGCTCACGCAAGCCCACCTCGCCCTCGGCCGCGTTATTTACCAAGAACGCCGATCCGGCGAAGCCCACAAACACGACCCCTGGCCCGGATGGAACACCCGCACCAGCCTCCACATCCACCAGCCCACCCCTACGGGCTGGAACCTCACAGGATCTCTCCAACACGACCAGCAATACGCACCGCGTCCACCGCACACACAAGCTGCGCCCAGCACCTCCAGCGACGTCTGAAAGCAAGCGGGCCGCGAACGTGCAAGCGACGCTGCACGGGATAGATCGAGACGTTCAGGTCACAGCAGCCGAAGGCCGGTGAAAGCCCTATGGCTTGCGGCGCATCTGGACTGCGAACGAACCGGGCGTTGCATCCTACCGGCGGGCCGCATACCGGTTCACCACCGGCTTCCTGCGGCACCTCGCGCTGCGACTGCTCCATGCGCCCGGTCACCAGCGAGCAGTGGCGCGACGGCGGCAGCTCTCGCAACCCACGCGCGGCTGTCCGAACGCGTGACCCCGCCAGCAGGACAATGCGTTCGGACGCGACGAGGCCGCCGCGGGCCAGTCAGCATGGCGACGGATAGCGGGGTGTGGACGTATCCTGCCGCGATGGCACAGGATGGAAGGCGCGGTCCTGGGCGCGGGCCGGACGGCACAGATGGCGTCTTGGACAGCATCGTGCAGGCGTGGACCGGTGCAGAGCCGCCTGCGGTGCCCGGTTCCTACCTTGCAGTGGCACCAGGCGGGCCAGTGCACAGGGGTACCACCGTGCCGGCGCTAGGTGTCCGTCGGATGGTGCGGCGGGCGTCGGGCCTGGTGGTCCCGGAGTCGTCCATTGCCCAGCGTCATCCCATCGACTTGGTCAGTCTGGTTATCACCTCTAGTGACGTGGGGCTGGGCGCGTCAACGTTGGAGGAGGTAGCGCGGGAGATGTCGCGCTGTCCGCTGGCGGGCACGGTGACGGCCTTGACAGGGCTGATGGCCCGACTACGGGAGCGCGGCGCCGACCACAAACGGATCGACCTGGACTTCGCGCGAGCCGCCCTCACCGAGGAGCTGCTCGCCGAAGTGGTGTCACGGATCGAACGGGGCGACCGCCTCGTCACCGAACACAGTGTCCTCAAACTCATCGAGTACGCGTTGCGGCATTGCTATACCGGCAATCATGTCGTTCCGCGGGTGGAGTACCTGGCTTGGATGATGCTGGTCCTCAACGACCACCTCGGTGTCGGAGACGATGCCGACGACGCCGCTCCCGACCTGGGGTTGTACATCGACGGCGAACCGGTCGCCCGTGCCTCCACGCTCGCTGCCGACACCGTGGCCAACCAGTACTTTCACGCTGAGGTCGACCTGCCGTCGTTGATCGCCCGCTTTCAACGTCGCTGGCGGGAGATGCCCGCAGACGACCTGTCCGCCGGTTGCGGCATCGACCTGGACGGGATCTACCTCACCACGGTCGGCGTTCCATTCGAAGATCTTGTCACCGTGGCCACCATGGTGTGGGGTATGAGCGCACAAGGCTCCGTTGTGCTCAAGACGGCGGAAATGTGTCGCGCACTTTCCTGGGATGCCGAGCGACTCGACTCTGTACTGGAATTGATGGCCCGCGATCCGGCCGAGATGGTGGCCGCGATCGATCAGGACGAATATTCAGGGACGTGGTCGTTCAACGCATTCGAGCGTTTCCCCATCCTGCGCCTCGATGCCGAAACTGTAGTCGCGGTAAATCCAGATTACGTGTTGTGCCGTGCCTACGGATGGCTTCCACTGTTCGACATCGCCACGGCGCTGGAACACGCTGCATCCATTGGTGGCGAGAAAGCCCGAGGGGACGTGCCTCCGATGAGTGCCATCACGAACTACCTGCGAGCCAACACCGAGCGATACGCCTTGGAAGTGCTTGAATCGATAGCTCCGCGGCGCGGACCATTCAAGCGGCTGTGGGATGAACTGGAGCTCCAGGCCGCCTACCCCGGCAAGCAGGCCAAAAAGGTCTGCGACGCGGTCCTGGAGGAGCCAGGGGCCTGGGTGGCTGTCGAGGTCAGTTCGCGCAGCGTGCAGCGGAAACTGGCTTCCGCCGCATCTCCGCAAGCACTGTTGGATGACGTCCTGCGTGGCGTGGTGGACAAGGCCAAGCAACTGGAGGCGACACTGACCCGGTTGCGCGAGGACGAAAGCCGGCTGACGGGCCGCGCCGCTGAACAAGGCCGACGGTTTGTACCGATCCTGCTGATCAGCGAGGGCTTCCCTCTGGGACCTGTCACCCGGGCAGTCATCAACGATCGTCTCCGCCGCTCCAACGTGCTCCAGAACGAGCAGTCCCAGCCGCTGCACATCATCGGCATGCATGAACTGGAACTGCTGGAACACGCCGTGACCACCGGCCGCGGCAGCCTGGTCGATCTGCTCGATGCCCATGCCCGCTCCACGATGGCCCAAATGAACCTGCGGGACTTCCTCGTAGGTTACCTCGGCGGTCACCATCGCCCGGCGCGCCAGGTGCGTTTGTGGGAGAAAGCCCTGGCTGCCACGACAGCCCGGATGAAGGCACACCGCGAAGGCGAGACAGATGACCAGTAATCGGCAACGGCTCGTCCCGCACGAGCAAGATCACGATGGGCGATGATGCACCGATGAGCCGGACTCCCTTCTTCCCACTGCAGATCGAACGGCTGTGCCGAGTACGTGGCGGGCCGGAAGACGACGACCAGCCTTTCGACCTCGACGTCGACGGCTTCCTCGACGCTTCACTCCCGTGGTGGAGCGCCGGTCACGACACGGCACCGGGTCGGCTGGTCACTCCGACAGTCGCGGCTGAAGGCGGAGCGCTGGTGCTGCTGGGCGAGCCGGGTGTGGGAAAGAGCTCGGCGTTCCGCCAGTTGGTCGAGAGCTTGCCCGACATCAGCGAGCAACCCGAGGGTGATAGCTCTTCGGCGATGCTGTGGGTCGACGGCGGTGACCTGTCGGATACCACCTTCAACGAACTGGTCGGCATCCACCTCAAGCAACTGACCGGTACCGAACGATCCATCCGTGGTTCGAGCCACCCCCGGCTGATCCTCATCGTCGATCAACTCGACGAAAGTCCTATGCGGGAGTTGCTGCCGGGCCGGTTGAACCGTGCTCTGGAGCGCGTACCGCGCGGGTCGGTCCAGTTGCTCATCGCGTGTCGCACCGGGGACTACCCGCTCGCCATGACCGAGGTGCTGGCACGGCACGTCGACAACCACGTCCTCGCGGACTTGGCGCCGCTGACCAGAGCACAGGCAGTCGAACTGGCCAGCACGGTGCACCCTGACGGCGAAGCCCTGGTGGCTGCGGCCGTGGCGGCCGGAGCGGGCGGGCTGGCCAGTGTCCCGTTGACGTTGGAACTGCTGGCACGGATCTACAAGCGCCAAGGCCGGTTGACCGACGGCCCGTCCGCCTTATTCGCTCAAGGCACGCAACTGCTGGCCGAGGAACACGACCGATATCGCACCTCGGAGACGTTCAGCGCCGAGCAGCGCCTGGCCGTGGCCGGACGTATCGCTGCCCGGCTGCTGCTGTCGGGCCGCCGCAGCATCTGGCTGGGCAGCGGCCTGGACGCCCGGGAAGAAACCGACCTGATCGCCGGAAACCTCGCCGGAGGACAAGAGCGGACGATCAGCGGAACCTTCCCGGTGAGCCAGTGCGCAGTCAAGGAAACGCTGGGCACGGCGCTGTTCACCGCGCACGGGCAGGACCGCTTGGGATTCCGGCATTCATCCCTGGCCGCCTACATGGCCGCTCGCTACGTCCATGACAGAGGCTTGCCCCGGCACCAGTTGGTCAGCCTGTTCCTGGTCGACGCGCCGGATCGCGACACCGCCAGCATCCCGGTGCCGTTGCGGGAGACCGCGGCTTGGCTGGTCGCCCTCGACCCAACCAACACCGAGTGGCTGGCTGCGGCCGACGCGGAGAGTCTGGTCGCGCACAGCATCATCGTCGACTCCGGGCCGATCCGTGCACTGGTAGTCAACCGCCTGCTCGACCACGCGGTGGAAGTGGAGCTCAGCGAGACCGTGTGGATGCCCGGACGCTGGCAAGTTTCCCATCCTGGTTTGGCCGAGCAGCTCCGGCCGGTGCTCGATGCGGCCGCCCATGCGCCGACTTCGGAATGGTCCGGACGCGCGCGTGTACGCTTGGCCGTGCGGTTAGCGCGCGACGCTGCCGTCGCCGAACTGGCCGATCCGCTGCTGGCCATTGCCGAACACGACGGATGGCACGTCGACGAACGCCGCCACGCCGCGATGACGGCCATGGAAGCGGCACCCGAGGTCGCCGCACCCCGTCTACGCGCACTCCTGCACTCCCTCCATAGGTCTGCCGACACCACCTTCTCCGACGAGATGGAGGAACTGGAGGGCACACTTCTGCAGTTGCTGTGGCCACGGTACCTGCCGCTGTACGAGATGCTGCGCCACGTTCACCCACCACGCCGCACCTGGTACTACGGCGAGTACAAGTACTTCTTGTCAGAGATGACGACCGGCGTGCACGTCGATGACTTCGGCGCACTGCTGCGATGGGCCTGCGACCGCGTCGTCGAACCGGCACCGATATCCCGTATCGAGCCGATCATGTCCGCCGACGCCGACGACAGCGCCATGATGCCGACTCCGGACGACGGGCCGATCGGCCAACTTCCCTCCCAACTGCTGCCCTCCATCGTCAACCGCGTTCTCGATTCACCGGTCGCCCACGCACACCTCGGCCCAGTTGCCACGCTGCTGTGGTCACAGCTGCGCGAGTACACGCATCCGTCCATCCCCGCCTCCCTCGACCTGGTCGATGCCGCTGGCGTCGAGCCGGAAGCCACCATGACGCTGCGTCGAGCACTAGTGACCCACCTGGTGCAGCAGACGATCACCGAAGCGTCCGGCCGCCACAGGACCGACGTGTCAGTCATCACCATGGGCTGGCAGATCAACCGAGACCCGATAGGTCAATACTCACCCCCAGAAGGGTTGCGTGCGGCCGAACGCACTTCACTGCTCGACAGCGCCGACTTCACCTGGGTGCTCGATCAGGCCGACCAGGCACTCCATGCCGGGCATGACGACTTGGCCACAGCAATGGGGCGACTCGCCCAGCACCTGTTCAACGGCTACGACCCGGACGTCTTCGTACTGGCCTATGAACGCCAGGACAACCCGGCGTGGAAGCACATCCGCTGGTTCTACGACGGCATACCACTGGACAGCGACCTCGCCGAAGCCATGCGCATGTCCGACCGCCACAACAGGCCCAGGCGTTGGGACAAGTCGGCGGAATTCATCGCAGCTCAGCGCGAACGCCTGCGCCTCGCCCTCACCGACGACCCCAACGCGTTCTGGCTGCTGGCTTGGAACCTCAGGTTCGACCCGATCACCGGCAAAGAAGTCCGCCCGAAGACCAGTGACCTACGCGCCTTCGCCGGTGTCGGCATCCTCGGAGACGACGCCGATATCAAGCTCACTACCGCAGCCTTGGCCTACCTAGACCAGGGGCACGACCACCGGGACGACTGGCTCGGCCAAGGGAAGATCCACTATCCGGCCTGGGCCGGCTGCCGGGCGCTCATCCTGCTGCACCACACCGGCGGGCTCGACCACATGACCGACGACCACTGGACGGCATGGGCAGGCGCGCTGCTCAGCCCCTTCGGCTTCGCCGACGACACAGAAGACCGAGAACTCAGGAAACACCTGCTGTGCATCGCCGCCCAGCGTGTTCCCGTCGTGGTCGCCGCACTACTGCGTGACGTCGTGCACAACGACCTCCCACGAGGGGAGCGCCCACTGGAACTCGGATACTTCGACCCCAGCCGCTCACCACAGGTTGCCGACACGATGGTGACGCTGCTGAAACAGATCGCCACCGCACTCGGCACCCCACACGCCTCGACGGCATGGCCCGACGCCGACTTGAACGCGACACCCGAATCACGCACCGCCGCGATCGACACCTGGGGCGAACTTCTGGCTGCCTTGATCGCGGCAGAAGACCCGAGGGCGACCGACATCGCCACCGGTTCTCTCGTCAGCGGCAGCCCAGCTCAACGTGACCTCTCGATCCGCGCAGGCTGCATCCTGCTACAACACGACCCGAACCGGTTCTGGCAGCCCGCTGCCGCAACCCACGCGGACGACAACTTCGGCCGCGATCTCGCATTGGCCTGCGCCTCCCGACACATCCGGGAACCCATCCTCGCCCACCTCGACGAGGAACAACTAGCCGACAACCATCGATGGCTCACCACCCTGTTCCCTCCCACGACCGACACCAAGCAGCACGAACCAGGGCGGATCACTCCTCGCGACGAGATCCGCTCCTGGCGCCTAGAGTGCGTACGCGCCCTCGGTCAGCGAGCCACCAGGGCTTCCATCGACCAACTACACAACCTCGCCAACGACTACCCGGACGACCCCGAAATCACCGCCGCACTCATCAACGCCCGGCGCCGCGTCCAGGCCACCCGGTGGACCGACAACACGTCCGTCGGCAACATCACCGCGATACTCAACGATTCCAGCCGCAGGCTGATCCGCTCCAACACCGAGCTGGCCAAACTCCTGCTCGACACACTCGTCGAGATCGCCCACGACCTACCGGCCCACGGCGAGCTGCTGTGGAACCACACCCGAACCCGGCGCGGCGGGAGCAACGGCGAGATCCCGGAGACCTGGGCTCCCAAGTTCGAAGCCGCACTGTCCTCCTACCTCGCGCACGAACTCACGATCCGACTCCATGGCCGCGGCATCGTCGTCAACCGCGAAGTCCTCATCCTCCCGCGCGACGCCTACGGCGCCGGCGACCGTACCGACATCCTGGTCCAAACCACAGCACACACCGCCAGTACCGATGGAGACCAAGCCGCCGGACAGTCCACCGTCGTCATCGAAATCAAACCCACCTGGAACCGTGATCTCCTACAATCCCAAGAGATACAACTCGTCCGACGCTACCTGCCAGAGGCGAACACCGACACGGGGATCTACCTCGTCGGCTACTACCCGCTGGATCAATGGACCGCCCAGGACTACCGGAAGACCCATGCTAGAAAACCCCGGAAGATGTCCTAATGCAGCTACGACGCCAGGCGCGCCAGCTCAACGACGAGCTGAACGTACACACAACGCCCTTCATCCTGACCATCTCGCGACCCCAGGCTGTCGCAAGACAAGTAAGATCACCAACCTCGGGCAAGCACCGATCAACGACTTGGTAGTTCGTCTACCTCCATGTGCTGGAGACATACGAACCACACCGGCAGATCATCGAGCCTCATCGCACTCAACTCGTGGACGTCAGTTGAGTCGGTGTCAGCGAGGCCAGATAGGCGGCGGCTTGGAGAAGCAAGGCAGTTCCGGTCTCGCCGACACGGTCCACGAAGCCATGGGCGAGCTCGTTGCGGAGGTTCAAGCCGACTGTATGGGCGCAGAGCACCAGGACGAACCGGTGCCACGAGGGATCCATTCCAAAGCCAGCAGCTTGTCGAGCAGGAACCTCAAGCCCGGGTACTGGCCCGGTGCCTGGTTGCGCTGCACCCGGTAGATGCCCGCATCGCTCTCGACCAACAGGTTGCGCGCCAGGGCCTCGATGCGCGGGGTGATCGTGAACGCCGCGCCTTCTGTGTCGCCTGCCCAGAACCGGGCGAACGCACGGCCGATACCGGTGTGAGCCTTGGGGGTAGACCTGTCAGTCGGAGTGGCGTGGTGGCGCAATCCAAGTCGCAGCAGATCCTGTGGTAACGGCTCCGGGCGCCAGGATCATCTTGCCGATCATCCTTTTGTTCCTGTGCATTGCAGATGCCCTCGATTGGAGTGACGAGTCGGCTGCCGTGCAAGCCCGCGAGCGGCTTCCGCCGAACGGAACGCGCTTGACGGGCGCCTGGGCGCCGAGGGTGAACCGGATAGCCGTCCCAGTCGTTCACGACTTCGTATCTACATCGCAGGCGTGGCAGCATGCCGAGCCAACTCTGATCAGCCGCCATGGCGGTGTGATCCAATCCGGCGGTAGTGGCTCGTCCGGGTAGGTCCGGCCGAACCCTGATCCACCCGGTGGCCCTGGCGAGATTCCCGCGTCGTGGTCAGTCGGGGCGGCCTCACCGCTACGCTCTGTGCCGGTAGTGTGACTCAAGACGCAGCGTGGATGGTCGGTTCCGGGATGGAGGCGGTGATCATGGGCACTGCCGAGGTGGTGCGCCGCTGCACCTGTGGCACTCGGCTCGCCCGGGACAACCGCGGCGACCGCTGTAGTGCGTGCGTCCGTGCCGGACGCCGTCACCCTGCCCAGCCGCCGGAGGTACCTGCCGAGTTTTGGGACCACCCGGACCTGCGCGCCGCGTTGGCCGCCCGGGACTTCGGCGCCGTGATTCGCGCCTACCGCACACACCCCTACCACGGTCAGCCCATCCGACAGAAGACCGCCGCAACGTGGATCAACCTGTCCAGCTCACGACTGAGCAGGATCGAGAACGGCGAACAGGTCAACGACCTCACCAGACTCACCCACTGGGCACACGCCTTCGGCATTCCGCCCCACCTGCTCTGGTTCCGCATGCCCGCCGGAGGTGAGCTCGTGACGCCGCCGTCGGAAGACCGTCTGCCCGGGTCGTCACAGCAGTTGCCGCAGCCCTCCCAGGGCGGCCTACTACTGCCAGTCCTGGTCGACGGGTACTCGGTGCTCGTGCCGGTCGACGCCGCGAGCATCGCGCAAAGTGGTCTCGGTTTCTTGCAGAGAGGGCGGGCCGTGGGCTGCGCGGCCCCGACGGGATCGGCTGCCACTGCCACCGAACGGGACGCCATGCCGATCAGCCGCCGCTCGCTTTTCACGCGTGGAGTCGCGGCTGCCGCGCTTCCGGCACTCGGTCTGGGTGAAGTCGAGCACGTCGCAAAGGCCTTGGCCGACTCGCGGCGCTACCTCGACGGCACTGTGATCGAGTACTTCTACCGACAGTTCGAAATCGCCAAGGCTGATGACGGCCGGCTCGGTCCTAGAAAGACCTTGCCTCTGGTGCGCGGCATCCTGGGAGCCATCGAGCAGAGCGCAAGCGACGCCCGGACCGACGTCCGCCGCGAGTTGTTGGCTGTCGGCGCCCGCGGCGCGGAGTTCGCCGGATGGTTGTACCGCGATGTGCACGACCAAGCCACTGCCACGTACTGGCACGACCGGGCGATGGAGTGGGCGCAGGAGGCCGGTGACTTCCCCATGCAGGGATACGTCCTGCTCAAAAGGGCCCAGATGGCGTACGACAACCGCGACGCCGTCCGGGTGCTGACGCTGGCGCAGGCTGCTCAAGACGGCCCGTGGCGACTACCGCCGAAGGTCCGGGCCGAGGTCACCCAGCAAGAAGCGCGAGGGTTGGCCATGCTCGGAGAACCGATGGCCGCAGTGGAGGCCAAGCTTGAAGAGGCCCAGCGGCACTTCGCCAGCCATACCGACGACGATGGCAGCCGGCTCGGCACCCACTACAGCGCCTCGTCACTCACCCTGCAAACGGCGAGCTGCTACATCGAAGCCGGAAAGCCGCAACAGGCGGCAGCACTCTACGAGGACGTGTTGCAGACCAGCACCCTGTCACAGCGGGACCAGGGCTACTTCCTTGCCCGGCGCGCCTCCGCGCTTGCATTGTCCGGTGAGCCGGACGACGCGGCAGCGGTCGGACTCCGGTCGATCCATCTGGCCGATATCACCAGCTCAACCCGTACCAGGCGTGAACTCGGACGCGCGGTCAGCACGTTGCGGCCCTGGAGCACTCGACCGAAGCCGCGTGAGCTCCGCGAAGCGCTCGCCACAAGCTAACCCGCGATCCAGGCGACAACGGTTTCGATGACGAACGCCTGCCACGTCTGACTCTGAGGGTCGGCATAGGTCGGATCGTCGTGTACCGCGAAGCCGTGCTGTGCCCCCTCGATCTCCACCAGCTCATGTTCGACTCGAAGCTGCCGCGTGGCGGCTCGCGAGCCTTCGATGGAGACGAACGTGTCCTCGGTGCCATGCACGATGAGGGTCGGCACGGTTATCTCGTCCAGCACCTCAACCGGCTTGACCCAGAAGACCTCGTTCAAGAACGCCCGGCTGTGCTTGACTGTCTCCGAGTGAGCGATGAACCCCTGCTCGGCGAGCCTCCGCGCCATCTCGTCGCTGAGACGGTCACCCACCCAGTACTGCTTCTGCTCGACGTAGCGGTTCTTGAAGTCGAGCTGAGGGTTGAGAAGCGCCAGACGGTCGAGCTCGCCTGGCCGCTTTGCCGCGAAATAGGCGGCCAAGCCGCCCCCGAAGCTGGTCCCCAGCAAGCTGATCCGGCGGGCACCTGTCACCTCACCGACATGCTCCAGCGCCGTCCGGACATCGTTGAGATGGGCCGACAGTGTTGTTTCCTGCGGCGTGCCGTCGCTCGCGCCGTGGGCACGGAGGTCGTAGCGCAGGCTGGCAATACCGGCGTCGGCCAAGCCGGCCGCAAGACGCCCGAAGAAGCCGCCCTCCTCGCGAGTCACCCCACCACCATGGACGAGCACGATCGCCCGCCCCGTCGGGGAAACGGGGGTGACGAGGGTGCCGCGAAGTTGGAGGCCGTCGAGGGTTCGAATGGTGGTCTCAGCGCGTCCAGCGCTCTCAACGGGCATGTTCGCTCCTGACGCTCGCCGACGCTCCCATGATCCAGAGCCACTGCACCTCCGGCAGAATCGCGGATTCGACGCTCGGACACTCGTCGAGATGCACCCGACCGGACCTCCCGATTCCTCGATCAAGCCGGATACTCGCGGGTCAACGCGGCATGGCTGACACCGCGCACGGAGTGCCAGGGCACGCGCCTTCGATTGACGGGGCGGGGCATCACGACTCCGGAGGCTACTTCGGGTCGGACCCTGATTGCGACGGCGACACTCGATCTAGTCGAGATGAGTGGACAGCGTTGCCGAGGACCGGCGTTGCCTCCGAACCGTCTCCAGGTACTGGGCGTAGTCGACCTGGATCGAGGCGTACGACGCTGAGCCATAACGTGCCGACGACGCCGTCAGTCGTTCGTTCACCTCCGCGCGCATCTTCTCCTGTGAAGGCAGGTTGGCGACACCCTCGACGAGGTCGGAGATCCATGCCGCCTGTGCGTGCACGAGGTGGGCGACGGCGCCGAACGGGCGGATCAGCCCGGCGAAGTAGAGGTTCGGGTGGGGGAGAGACACGACTCGGTGATAGAGGGCCACCCTGCCGTGTTGGTCGAACACCCACTCGGCCGGCAAGAACGGGAACTCGACGTGGTAGCCGGTGCAGTAGAGCAGGTCGTCGGCAAGTTCGACGGTGCCGTCACTGAAATGGATCTCCGAGCCGTCGATGTGGCTGATCGCCGGTTTCACCGTGATGTCGCCGTGGCTGATCCGGCTGAGCAGCTCGTCGGACACGGTGATCGCGCCACCGAACAGGGGGTGGTCCGGTTCGGCGACCCCGTGGTCGGCGAGCCGGCCGCGAATGACACGGAGCAGCAGTTCCACCAATCGGCGCTGGTCCGCGAACGCGAGCCTGCTCCACCACCGCATCCCGGCGATCTCGTCGATCGGGATGCCCATGAGTGTCTTGGGCACGACATGGACTCCGCGGCGCTGCGCCATCACGGTTCGCGCGGCGATGCGGGACAGGTCGACCGCGATGTCCGCGGCAGAGTTGCCGAACCCGACGACGACCACTCGCCTGCCCGCGTGCTGCACCGGGTCGGAGTAGTCGAAGGAGTGGAGTTTCCGGCCGGGGAAGGTCTCGTCGCCGGGTAGGGCGGGAACCTTGGGCGACCAGTGGTGTCCGGCGGCGACCACGAGGTGGTCGAAGGTCTGCGTGTGCTGTGTGCCGTCGCCTTCAGCGGGGCGTGTCGTGACCTGCCACGTGCCTTCCGCGGACCGGTTCACGTTGATGACTTCGGTGCCCAGCCGGACTAACTCGGTCACGCCTCTCCGGGCGGCGTAGTCGCGGAGGTAGCCCGCGACCTGGTCGTGCCGCGGGTAGCGCGGCAGGGTTGCCGGCATGGGCATGTCGGGGAAGCAGGTGAGTCCACGAGCGGTGTTGAGGTGCAGAGACCGGTACGCGGGGCCCGGCGTGGCGGGGTCGGGGTGGTGCCACAGACCGCCGATGGCGTCGCGTCGGTCGTACACCGTGACGGGCACGCCTCGGGCGCGCAGCTCCGCGGCCACGGCGATGCCTGACATACCCGCACCGATGACACACGTGCGATTGCCTTCGCGCTGGTCCCACCGCAAGTTCGTGGAGAGGCCGTCGCTCATACCATCCCCCAATCGCTGACATTCCCGCTAGCCGGTACGGGCGCCGGCGGGACAGTGGCTGTCTGCTGGGGGAGAGAAGGGACAAGCACATCTCTCGCGATCAAAGCGGATCCTCCTCCGGGTAACGGGTTTCGTCGGTACTCGGGCACCGCTGCCGAACACGCTAAGGGTGATCATCGAGGTGATGGGAGCGGGAAATTCACCCATGGGCGCGATCGGCGTGGCGGGCCATGGGGGCGATTCACCCATCCCGGCCGGCAGGGCATCGAGGCGCACACCTCCTCGCTCGGACGTCTTCACCCCGCGTTCAAGCGCGCGAGATGGTAAGCGGCGATCACCTCGGTCCTCTCGACGACCGTGAATGCCGTCGGCAGTCGCTCCAGCTCCGCTGCGAGCTGGTCAAAGGTGTTGACGAGCAGCGTCACCGCTTTGAGCTGTCGCTTGTTCAGCTCACCCTGCCACTCCCGTACCAGCCTGGTGGCACCCGCCGGATCAGGACCGCGGTGCAGGTAGCGCTCCATTTGCACTCGCCGGGTGGCCGCGGGTGCCGGACGAGGTGACATGTGATCGATCTCGCCGCCGAGCAGGCTTCCAACGCCGAGCATGGCCCCGTAGCGGCGCGTCGGTGTGGGGCGGTCGAGCCAAACCGGCACCGTGGAAATCCGTGGTGGAGTCGGTGGTTGCGCATGCGGCACGAGGCAATTCTGCTCCCCGAGGCGCTGCTTCTGCCGCGCGGGCCACCGGACCGTCCGCACGATTGGTCGAGACCCCCACTCCACTCGAGGTGACGGAGAGCCGGCATCCCGGATGGGTGAATCAACCCCATGCGGGGACACCCCGACAGGTAGTTCACTCGTGCTCCCGATCAGGCCGCTCGGCGGCCAGCTTCGTCGTCGCCCACGCCACCAAGGCGTCCGTAGCGAGACCGGTTCTCTCGCGGGCACCCATCACGTGCTTCTCGAACGTCCGTGGACTGATGTTGAGGATCGCGGCGATCTTCGTGTAGCTCGCACGCGGGTGGGCCACGAGCGCCTTCACACAGTCCCACTGGCGCTCGGTCAGCTCTTCCGGGCACGAAGGTTCGGCCCGAGTCAGTGTTGCCGGCGGCACCGACGTGTCGTGCGGCAGGCCGAGGGCGAGGTCCACGGCTTCGGAGAAGCGCAGGTTACGGCCCTGGGCGGCCTCGACGTCGAACAAGTTCGAGCCGAGGGCGTCTTGGCAGGCGGCGACTGCGGTGGTCTGCTCGCGGTAGAACGGCTTCAGGCCGTCGATGGAAACCTCTGAGCGGTGCTGCACTGCCCGAAGCTGGCCGAACAGGCGCGCCGCGACGGCGTGGTGGCCTTGAGCTGCGGCGATCACGGCGATCAACCACACGCTCCACTGCTGACCCCAGAGGTCACCATTCGCGCTCTGGCTGTGCAGGGCTTGCTGCGCTAATCGCAGCGCGGCAGCAACATCGCGATCCGTGGTCCGGTGCCGGAACTGCGCCAAGGCGTAGCTGTACATACCCCAGGCGCCGGTCATCTCAGCACCGCGGTCCTCGCAGATGTTCCACGTCTCCTTGGTGATCCGGAACGCGGTCTCTCGGTCAGAATGGAACGCGGCGGCCAGGGCGGAGAACACCCGGATCAGGATCTGGTCGGTGCTGTATTCCTCTTCGCGGTGCACGAGGTGGTAGACGGCGGAGGCGGCTTCGGCCGCTCGAGACGGGTTGGTCTCCGTCAACCATCGGTGATTCTGTTCGGCGAAGAGCAGGATCGTGGGAGGTTCCTGGCCGGGCAGCTCTTTCAGCATCGCGCGGCACTGCGCGAGCATCTCGGCCGCCACGTGGCCCGTGCCCTGGAGGAGAGTGGTCCAGGCGTGGTAGGCGCGCCCGACGACCAGCAGCATGTCGGGGCCTTCGATGGGCGACAGGCACATGTCCAGCAGGCGCAGCGCCTCCGACAACCGACCGCGGTAGATGAAGTAGTTGCTTCGGCACAGGTTCATGACCAGTTGGAAGGCGCGCGGTGCCGCGTCGGTGCGCAGCAGGTGGGTCATCGCTGCCCTGAGGTTGCCCCACCGGTCCTCGATCCGCCGTTGCCCGAGAACCTCGTTCTGCCGGAACCAGTCATCCCCGGCGGCACGAGCGAAGTCCCAGAAGTAGTCGGCGTGGGCCTGGCGGGCCTGTTCCAGCAACTCGCGGTGCTGTTCAGAGCCGACTTGGATCCCGAACGCTCGCACGAGAGCATGCATGCGGTACCAGCTCCGGCCGTCGACCTCGGTGCGAGTCAGGACGGAGTGGTGGACCAGACGGGCGAGCCCGGTGGTGACCGTGGCGGCGCGGATGCCCACCGCCGAGCACACCGTCCGTGCCGCGTCGGCGTCGAAACCCCCTCCGAACACGCTCAACGCCAACCACAACCGTTGCCTGTCGCCGTCCAGCCGCTGATAGGAGGCTTCCATCACGGCGCGAAGCGTCCTGTGCGCAGGCTTCTCGGCATTGCCGACCAGTTCGAGCGGGCCGCCCCCCGCCACCACCTTCGGTTCTTCGTGCGGCGACGGCTCGACGCACAACAGCTCCTGCACCTCGGGCCAGGACCAGTACTTCGCCAGTCCCGCGATCATCTCCACAGCCAGCGGAAACCCGTCGACCGCTGTGCAGATGGCTATCGCGACGTCGATGTCTGGCGCGGGCGTCTGGAGTGCGTCGATCCTGTCCATGAGCAGTTGCACCGCTTCCGGCAGGATTTCGCCGTCCTCGCTGGTGCACGCGAGCCCCGGAACCTCCAGGACGCGCTCGATTCCGATCATCTCCAGCGCGGCCTGGCTCGTGGCGATGATCTGTTGCGACGGGTGGCCCTTGTACACCTGCCACAACACATCCTGGAGTCGGCCTGGCCTCCCGAGCACGCCGATCAGGTGCTCACAGTTGTCCAGGACCAACAGGGTCCTGTGGGCGCGCAAGTGTTCGACGACGAAGTCCAGTGACGGCGTGTCCGAGTCGTTGTGTACGAGGTCGAGCGCCCTGGCCAGTTCGCTCTCCACCTCGCCGTCGGCGTCCCGGACGTCGGCCAGTTCGACGGTCACCACCGTGCCGGTGCGGTCGCGGCATCGCCTCGCCATCTCGTCGGCCAAGCGGGTCTTGCCCACACCGCCCGGGCCGGTGAGCGTCAGCAGTCGTACTCCGTCTGCCAACTCCGCTTCGCCGGTCTTCAGCAACTCGCCGCGGCCGATGAAGTTGGTCGCGCCGCGAGAACTGTCCGAAGTGCGGTCGTCCGTCGAATCGGTGTTCAATCCCATCCCCCGAGTCGTGTGCAGCCGTCCATTCGCAGTACTCCGCGTAGGCGGCTTGGACCCCGGTGCCGTGGGTTCGCCCGCGCGTCGTCGAGCGAAGCGCCGACGCGCATCCCGTAACCCCCGGTCCGAGCTGCCTCGAACGGCACACCTCAGCTGGCGCCCCCTCGCTGCCACCAAGGCTGAACTGCGCAATCAGCTCGCTTACCGCGAGCACAGGGGAGTATATGCATCAATCGTAACGGTGTCCGTATTTATGCGGAGTGTGTCGCGAAGATCGCCCGTTCGGCGCACCGCGCTGTTGGGCGGCGTCGGCGATTCCCCCATGTCATCCACCTTGGGTGGGGCGCAGATGCGTGAATCGCCCCCACTCGTCGAACGCGACGCCGGTGCGAGGGTGATCAGTACTCCGGCTACACGGCTACTTGGACACGGATCACCAAATGGAAAACGGGGGATTCTCCCGCGTACCACAAGTCCACGCCGCATGGGATGGTCAGCCGGGTAGCCGGAGCAGTTGTACCGACGCGCGAGTGGCCGGCTCCGGTTCCGCCAGTGTGGAAGGAGTGCAAGAGCCAGTGAACCGACGTGACGCTCCGTTCGTCCTCGGCCCTCCGGGAGGGCGCCACGAGGTCGACCGCCACGACCGTTCAGCGGTCGCCGGCGACGCAGTGGCCGACGAAACAGTGGCCGACGACAGAGTAAATTCGAGTGTCGTGGTGCGAGTGTTTCGAGTATTGGAACTGTTCCTCGCGAACCGCGCGTTGACGTTGACCGAGATCTCCAAAGCGGCCGAACTGCCGAAGGCGACGGCTCACCGCTATGCCACAGATCTGGTGAAGGTCGGCGCGCTTCGGCGACTCGACGACACCCGGTTCTCGATCGGGCCGGTATGGGCCAGGCTCGAAGGCGCGAGTAGCACTGGCCACGGGGCGGCGGGGGCACGGCCCTGATCGGAGGCTACGACTCCGCTCCTGAGAGAGGCGTTTCCCCGGACTCGTCCGCTCGCTCAGCCTGCAGACTGCGCATGAGCTCCAGCACTTGGGCTCGTTGCGCGGGTGTGAGGCTCAAGGCGCGCAAGGCCACAGCGTGTACGCCGGCGTCACGTATGGCCGCCACCAGTTCCAGGTCGGCCTGGATCTGCCGTGACCGCTGGGAGTCGAAGAAGATCGCCGGGTCCACCTCGAAGAACGCGGCGAGCGCTTCGAGGTGCGACTTGGTGGGGTTGGTGGCGAGCCCGGAGCGGAGCTGACGCACGTACTCCTTGGAGAAGGACTTCGCTTGGTTGCGTTCGCGCAGCCACTCCGCACCCCACTTGGCCACCTCCTCCATGGAGTGCTCGCGGCCGTTTGGGCGCTTGATCGTCTTGAAGAGGTTGTCGATGACCTCTGCCAGCGTGGATGGCTTGGAAGCCTCCGCCACAACAGCCCGCCTCTCGCCCGGTTCGGGGCAGTTCCGGAGTTCGGAACCCGTCCGGGCGCAAATCTAGAGCACGCTCGACACGTCCACATCAGTTGACATCCGGAAATTGGGTCGTAACCTAGCCATAAGGCAAGGCGTCAACTGGTATGGACGTGATGGCGGCTGACGTGCGGAGGCGACGTGCCTAACTGCCAGTGGCCGGCAACGGCATCAACTCAGGGGAGGAGAAGGACATGGCCGTCACGAGCGCGCAAATCACGGCTCGGACTGGGGGACCAACGTCCGAGCCCACCGACATCCGAGCCCTCGAGGCCGAACTCATGGACGCGGCTCGGCGAGAGTGGCAGCACCTCCCGGTCGCGGACGTCGACGCCGCCGTGGACGCGGGCATGCTCGCGGCCTCCGAGGCGCAGGCAGCCCGTGCCAAGCCCACCGACCCCAGCCGCGCTGATCCAGGCGAGATCGCCCAAGCCACGGCCGCCGAGACGGGGGCCGCGGCGGCGGCGATGCAGCGCCGAGGCCTGCCGACGAGCGCTTCGGCTCCGGTGGATTGGAGCGACTTCGGCACGGTGATCCCGGTCCTGGCCGCCTCGCCCGGCTCGGGAGCCTCGGTGCTGACCGCGCTGATCGCCGATGTGCTCCAGCTCGAGCGGCAGCGCGTTCTGATCGTCGACTCGGCAGACCCTTCCCGGTCGGGCTTGGCTGCCGCGGCCCGGTCGAACGGCCCGTGGCTGATCCGCCCGCACCCGCGCGTGCACATCCGCGTCTCCTGGCGCGCACAGGCGCTGCTGGCACGACTGGAGACCGACCTACCGGTCGTCGCGCCGGGGATGGTCCCGCCGCCCAAGTTTTGGCAGCCGCCGCTGCGGCACCTCAACGCCACCGTGGTCGACCTCGGCCACGATCCCTGGCGGGTGGCGGCGCACCCGCTCGCCGGTGCCGGGGCGTGGCTGCGACGGGGAACACCGCAGCCACGCCCGGTGCTGGTGGTGCGGCCCAGCCGCCCGGCACTGCTGCACGCCGAGCAGGTTCTCGGCCGGCTCGACCCCTGGGTCTCCTCGGCCACCATGGTCCCGCCCGCACAACTGGTGGTCATGGGCGCGAGGCGGTGGCCACGCGGGGTCGCAGGCGCCGCGGGGCGACGGGTGAACACCCTGGTCCCGGAGGCGGTCTTCGTGCCCTACGACCCGGACGTCGCCGCGGCGGGGATCACCGCGGCGGTCACGCCGGCCAGGCTGCGGCGAGCCATCACACCGGTGCTGCGCCGCTGGGGCCTGCTGCCTGACGCCGCCCACCGGAGCCTGCGGTCCAGCTCGAGGAGGCAGTCGTGATCGAGCACGTCGAAGCCGTGTCATTCCTCGCTCAAATCCCGAATCCGGCTCCGGTCGCGCCTCCCGGCAACGAGAAGATCCTCGAAGTGGTCGGCAACGCCAAGTGGGGCGCCGGAATCGCCCTGCTGGTGGCGTTCTTCGTCGGCTTGCTGGTGTGGTCGGGCGGTCGCTGGGTGGACCACCACCGCGCCGGCCGCGTCGGCGTGATCATGATGCTGTGTGCGGTCGGCGGCGGCCTGCTCTACGGGATCGGCTGGCAGCTGATCAACCACTTCGCCGGAGGCCAATAGTGGCCGGGCCGGACAGTGAAGCCCGCAAGCGGGCCGGACTGACGCTGACAGTCGTGGTCGCCGCATTCGTTCTCATCGGCGGCGCGGTAGCGGTCGTGGTCTCCCACAACGTCACCGCCCCAACCTCCGCCGCACCGCCTGCCGCCGACACGACACCGACGGCACCAGGGCCGACGAGCAGGCAAGGAACGGCCGAGGAACACGCATTGGCGACCAGGCGGATGCTGGCGCTGCCCGCCCAGGCGGCCCAGCCCCAAGCCCTGACCGCCTGGACCGCAGGGCCACCGATCGAGGTGCCGAAGCCGACCACCACGGCCGACCGTTGGGTCCCGGAAGGCTTCCCCGCCACCCCCGAGGGCGCGCTCGGCCAACTCAAGGCACTCAACCAGACCACGATGTCGGCGGCAGACCCCGAGGTCTACGCCCGCGGCTACCGGGAGACCGCCGAACCCGGTGCACCCGACCCCAGCACGACCGGGCTCACATCACTGTTGACCAGCCTGCGGTCGAGGGCGCAATTGCCTGAGCGCGGCCCTGTCGCCGGGCTCACCGCGACCTACGACATCACCCACGGCCAGATCAAGGGCATCGCCTCGAACGGACGCTACGTCGTGGCGTGCGTGCTCGGTCAGTTCTCCGTCAGCATCAACGGCAACGTCGTCAGCCGCGGCGTCGGCGACTGCCAAGCGATGCGCTGGACAGGGACGCAGTGGCGCATCGCCTCCGGCCCCTTGGCCGCGCCCGCACCGAGCGCCTGGCCCGGCAGCCCGGACGCGGTCAAAGCCGGCTACCGGGAGCTGGTCTAGATGCCGCCCTTCGACGACATCGGCGACGCCATGGGCTACGAGCTTCTGGCCATGATCGTCACCGGCTTCGAGCTCGCCATGCGGGCCATCTGGGACGCCAGTCTCCTCGTCCTGCGTGGCGGCTTCGGCCTGGCCGACCGGTTCTCGATGTTCACCATCGACACCCGCAGCGGCCCCATCGCGGCCCTGTGGCCCCTGATGCTGTGGATCGGCGGCGTGATCGCGCTCGGCCTGTTCTTCTGGCAACTGGTGCTCACCAACCTCCGGGGTGGCCGCGGCTTCATGCGCCTGGTTGGAGGACCGGTGCAGTACGGCATCGCCCTGGCCGTGACCATTGGCATGGTCGCGGGCTTCCTCGCCGCAGTCGACGGGCTCACCAGCGGCATCCTCGAGTACGGGCTGCAATCGAAGAACTTCGAGGACGCGCTCAAGCACACGACCTTCGGTGACGGAGCCGTCGACGGCGTGAAAGCCGTCGTGCTGGGCATCTGCGCCTTCACCGGCGTGATCCCCGCCGCGATCGGTTTCACCGTCGAGATGCTGTTCCGCGAGGCGGCGATCCACCTCCTGGCGGCCACGGTGCCGGTCACCGCGGCAGGACTGCTCGCCAACATCACCGCACACTGGTTCTGGGTCACCTGCCGCTGGCTGCTGGCCTGCGTCGCCATGAAGCCCGTCCTGGCGATGGCGCTCACCCTCGGCGTGGCGATCGCCGGCGGCGCCCAAGGCCTCTCCGGTCTGCTTGCCGGTGTCGGTGTACTGGTCATCTCCCTGTTCTGCCCGATGGTGCTGTTCCGGCTGTTCGCTTTCGTCGACCCCAACAGCGATGCCGGCGCGGCGTTCCGCGATGCCCTCGCAGGCCTCGGCGTGACTTCCTACGGTCCGAACAACCCGGCCACGATGGCCGCCGGCGCGGTCGGTGGCCGAGGCGGAGGCGGGGCGATCGAGGACGCCAACACCGACCGGTTCGACACCGCGATCGCCGGCCACGCCGACGACACCATGGACGACTCCGATATCGGCCACGACCGAAGCCCGTCCGAGAACGAGGACGACACCCACGGCAGTGGCAGCGTCGATCACGACCTCAACGGCGACTCGACGCCGGAACCAGCGGCGAACCTCGGGAGAGTCGTGGCCTCCAGCGTCCACACCGGACCGTCCGGCTCATACAACGACCTCGACGAGAGCGGGCGAAGCGAGCCCGACGCAGGAGAAGCGACGGTGATGCCATGACCGCGCCCCGGATCTACCGCGGCCTCAACAGACGCGAACACGCGGGCTGGATCATGGGAATGACACCGGTCCAGGCGCTTGTCTGCGTCGCGCTGGCAGTGCCCGTGCTGTGGGCCGTCTCCAACGGACGCTTCGCCGACGCCGCTGTTCTGCTACTGATCTGCGGCACGACCGGCGCGCTGGTGGTCGTACCGGTCCGTGGGCGACCCGCGTTGCGATGGCTGCTGCACCTGACGCTCCACCAGATCGGGATCCTCACCGGATGGTCGCGCTGGCAATCCAAGGCCGCCGCCGGCGCACCGGTCGACCCCAGCGAGGCAGACCTGCCCGGCGTGCTGCAACGCGTCAGCTTCCCGGACGGGCCACAGTTCAAGGACACCGGCCGGGTGTGCCTGATCCACGACACCGGCGACGGGCGCTGGGGCGCGACGGCCCGCCTCACCCACTCCGGCGTCGGCATGCTCTCCGACGAGCAGTGCGAACGCCTGGCCAACCGGCTGGGCACCCTGCTGCTCTCGCTCGGCCACCGCGAAGTCGTGGACCGGATGAGCCTGCTCGTGCGCACCATCCCCGACGACGGCACCGAGTACGAGGTGTGGCGCAGCGACCACGAGGTGCGCGACGCCCCGCCACTGGCCCGTCAAGCCACCGACGAACTCGACCTCACCATCGGCAACGTCTCGGTCCGACACGAACTGTTCGTCACCATCTCCGGCCCGGAAAGCAAGCTCCGCAAACCCGCCGCAGCCGCCGGAGGCGGCGTCGCCGGGCGGGCCCTCGCGCTCTACCGGGTCCTCGACGGCCTGGAAGACCCGCTCAAAGCGCTCGGCGCGCGCACCGTCGAGTGGTTGGACGGCCCGGGCATGGCCGAAGCCCTGCGCACCGGGTTCAACCCGGCCGCACGGGCCGTGCTCGCGGTCGCCCACGAACGAGGCACGGGAGGACGCGGCCTGGAGATGGCGGCTGCAGGACCCACCGCCGCACCGCCGCCAGCGGCCAGGTCCTACACCCACGACGGGTTCACCACCGTCTCCTACACCGCCCTGATGCCGGAGTCAGGCACCGTCTTCGGCTCGCTGGGGCCGTTGCTGGCGGTGCGGGCCGCAGGGGAGAGGCGGACCCTGGCCATCCACTACGAGGTCATGGACGCCCGTCGCGCCCACCGAGCCGTGCGGGGCAACCGGTACCGGGCCAACGTCATGACCGACTGGAAGCACAGCAAAGGCTTCAACACCACAGCGATGGACGAACGCGAGGCAGGCGGAGTTCGAGCCCAGGAACGCGCCGTCGCCGCCGGCCACTCGGTGGTGCGGTTCACCGTCGCCGCCTCGGTCACCGTGCCCAGCACCTGGAACGTCGAGGACCACGCCGCGCGCCTGGAAAACGACGCCTCCGGCAAGTTCCGGCTGCTGCGACTCGACCTCGCACAGGACTCCACGTTCGTCGTCGCCGTGCTCCCGATCGGCATCGGACTACCCCGCCAACGAGGAGGGCTGTGGTGACCAGACGAGATCCCCGTGAACGCAGCGCCGCGCAACTCCTCGGTGACTTCGGCGCGCCCCCGGCCGCCAAGCCACCGGAGCCACGCCGCCGCGACAGGGACCGGGTCAATCGTGCCATCGCTCCCCGTCGCGGCCGTCCCCGGCCAGGCGAGGGCTGGTCACCGGTAGAGCCGCCGATGGCCGTCTACCAGGCCGCCACCAGCGAGATCGGCGGCCTGTTCCCGCTCCTTGCGGCCAACGGCATCCCCGCGGTCGGAGCACGAATCGGCTACGACACCCTCTCCGGCGGCGCGTTCTACGCCCACCCCATCGAGTGGGTACTGCGGGGCCTGGCGACCAACCCGAACCTCGTCGTGTTCGGCGAACCGGGGCGGGGCAAGAGTTCCACGGTCGTCGCCTTCCTCCTGCGGATGATGCTGTTCGGGATGAAGACCCTGATCAGCGGCGACGTGAAGGGCGAGTACAGCCCGCTGCTGCGGGCGCTGGGCATCACCCCGATCGCCCTGGGCCGCGGCAGCCCGGCCCGGCTCAACGCGTTGGACCTCGGCCCTTTGCGCGGACGCTGGCGCGGTTGGTCGGTCACGCGGCAGCGCGAGGAACTCACCGGTGTCCTGGGCAGGTGGGTCAAACTGCTCGTCGCTCTCGCCGAGGCACAAGGCTACCGGCCCACGGTCACCGACGAAGCCGTGCTGTCGGCAGTGCTGCGCGGACTGGTCGGAGTCGACGACGGCTACACCGACCTGCGCCCGGTCACCATCCCGGACGTGCAGCGCGAACTCGCCGAGCCCGACCACACGCTGTGGAAGACCACCAGGTTCGCCGACCGCCGCCAGTTCCTCGACACCCTGCGCCCGATCACCGATGCGCTGGGAAACCTCGTCCACGGGCCACTCGCCGGACTGTTCGACGAGGAAACCAACTTCGTCCTCGACTGGGACGCCCCGGTGCAGTCGATGGACCTGTCACTGCTGCGCTCACGCGGAGACCAAGCCATCGCCGTCGCGCTGACCTGCCTGGGCTCCTGGTCGTCCATGGTCACCGACCTCCAGGACGACGGCGAGATCCGCATCGTCGTCCGTGACGAAGTGTGGCGGCAGATGCGACTCGGCCTGCGCGCCGTGCAGGCGGTCGACTCGGACCTCCGGCTCTCCCGCGCCGAGCGCAAGATCCAGATCCTGGTCATGCACAAGCCGAGCGACCCACTCTCGGTCGGTGCCGCCGGCTCACAGGAGGTGGCCATCGCCAAGGACCTCCTGGCTTTGTGCAGCACACGGATCCTCTTCGGACAATCCACCCGAGTTGCCGACGAGTTGGCCGAGGACTTCGCGCTCTCCGAACGGGAGCAGGAGGTCACCACCGGCTGGGCCATGGAACGCACCGGCCGCGCACTGTGGAAGATCGAAAACAACCCCGGCTACAAGGTCCAGACCGTCCTGTCGCGAACCGAACGGAGGGTCTTCGACACCAACGCGCAGTTACGCGCCGACCCCGCGAAACGGGGCACTGGACGCGCCCGCCGGACCTACTGACGAACAGGAGGTGAGCACGATGGAGATCGAGTTTTCGACGGCATCCGACATCAGGCCTGCCGAACTGCGCGCAGTCGCAGGCTGGCGCGACGACCTCGGCATCTTCTACGCCATGGTCGAAGGACCGGAAGGGCTGATCCTGGACGTCCGCGCCTCACACGCCGAGGCAGCAGACGCCGCGATCGTCCTGGACGCTTTACGACCTTACGTCGACTCCGCCGAAATCGATGCCGTAGCCGGTGTACTCGCCGGAGCCGCGCACATGGATGCGCACTGGGCGGGCGCCGACCTGGACGACTTGGACGACCCGGCGATCCTCGACGCGGGTGAGGAGCACGTCCACATCTTCGACGTCACCGAACGCGCAATCTCCGATCTTCCGTTCGTCTATGAGCCAGGACCCGACGCCTACGATGCCTACGACGACCTGTACGAGGCGCTACCCCACGATGACGACCTGGGGTCCCAGGCGGGGCTGGGTATCTAAGCCATGGTGCCACTCATGCGTTCCGCCCTGGTCGGCCTCAGCGTCTACCTCGTGGCAGCCGCCCCGGCGTTGCTGGTCGGCACCACGATGGCCGCCACCCTGACCGGATCCACCGCTGCCCAGTGCGCACCGTCCCAGACCGCCGGCTACGGTCCCGGCGGCAGTGCCCAGCAGATCGGCGACGAGACCTACACCGCCGAACAACTCGCCAACGCCCGAACCATCGTCACCGTCGCCATCGAGCGCCGACTACCCAAGCGCGCCGCCGTGTTGGCGCTCGCCACGGCGATGGTCGAGTCGAACCTGCGCAACGTCGACTACGGCGACCGCGACAGCCTCGGGCTCTTCCAACAACGCCCCAGCCAGGGATGGGGAACTCCCGGACAGATCCTCAACCCCGTCTACGCGGCCAACGCGTTCTACGACCGCCTGACCCAGCTTCCGGGCTGGTCGTCGATGCCGTCCGGCGTCGCCGAGCAAGCCGTGCAGAGGTCCGCCTTCCCCGAGCGGTACGGGCCACGCGAGCCCGCGGCTGCCGCTCTGGTCGAGCGGTACTGGCAGGGACCCGACAACCTGCTGCCACCGCAGGACGTCAACGCTCGCCAAGCAGGCGTCGCCGGTTGCCCCGACAAAGGCCGCAGCGACCTCGTCGGACTGGACCCGAGGACGCTGCCCGAGAGCTTCGCGTTGCCGACCGATCCACGGCTCAACGCCGCCGTGACCTACGGCCTCGCGCAGGTGGGTAAGCCGTACGTGTGGGGCGCGGAAGGACCGGGCAGTTTCGACTGCTCCGGCCTCATGCAAGCCGCGTGGGCCCACGCCGGCGTCGGGATCTCGCGCACCACCTACAGCCAAGTCCACGACGGGGTCGCCGTCGGCTCGCTGTCCCGACTACGTCCAGGAGACCTGGTGTTCATCCCCGGCGCAGACGGCACCGCGGCCAATCCCGGTCACGTCGGCATGTACATCGGCCACGGCTACATGGTCGACGCCCACGACGAACAACACGGCGTCATCCTCACGACGCTGGAAACCTGGGCACCCCGAGTCGTGGCCATCCGCCGCATCGCGGTCGGTGGCGCCGACCAACCTCCCACCGGGGGTGACCTGTGAGAGGCGCTCCCTCACCGACGACCGACCGTGACCTCGCCCTGGCGGCCCTGGTCGTCGGCCTGCTCGGCGCACTCACGGCTCTCGCTGCCGTGCTGGTGGTCGCCGCCGCGACCACGACCGCTCTGCTCGGCGGGCCCTGGGCGGTTCCACCTGCCGACACGTGGCTGAGCGGAGTGCTCGGAGTCCTCGCCGACCCCACGCAGCCCGGCAGCAGATTGGGGGAACCATGGGCGAGTGCCCTGACCGGCCGGGCAGGCTGGTACTGGACCGTCACGGCCCTGCTCATCGTCCTCACCGTCGCACTGGTGCTGGTGATCGCGGTGCCGTCATGGCGGCGATTCGGCCCTGCTCAGCCCGGACACGCCAGCCGTGAAGACATCCGCGACGAGCTGTCCCTGAACGCCGCCAGACGCACAGCCCAATGGACACGACCCGGCCTCCCACGCTCCGCAGCCCTTCGGGCTCCGCTGGAACAGGTAGCCGCACCGCTGCACCTGAGCCCGCACCGGCAACCGATGTGCACTCCGCTGGAGAACCCCACCGGCACCCTCGCCCCGACTCAATCCGGCAAAAGCCGCCGAGACCTGGTCTATAAGGCGATCGCCGCACCGGGAGCACTGCTGTGCTCTACGACCAAGCCGGACCTGCTCGAGTTCAGCGCTCTGCTCCGCGCCCAGCGCCACCAAGCAGGGCCGGTCAAGGTCGCCGACGCCACCGGCGCGGTCGCATGGCCCGCGCAGGTGCAGTGGTCGCCGGTGCAAGGGTGCGAGGACACCGCCGTCGCCTTCCGCCGCGCCCACACGATGGTCGAGGCCGCCTCCGTCGAGCTGACCGACATCGGCGGCAACGACAAGGTCTTCCGCGACAGGGCAAAAGTCGTGCTCCAGGCGTACTTCCTCGCCGCCGCGATCCACCGCCGCGGTGTCGACGACCTCGTCCGGTGGGCGATGAGCAAACCGGTCGACCAAGAACCGGTCAGACTGCTCCAACAGGCCGGCTACCCCGAACACGCCCGCAACCTCCGCGCGGAGATCGGCATGGTCGCCGAAACCTCCGACGCCGTCTGGATGAGCGTGCGACGCGTCATCGAGCCGTTCATGGACCCGCAGATCCGCACGCTGTGCTCACCCCCACCCGGCGGCGACTTCGACGCACGAGCGTTCATCGCCCAACACGGCTCGCTCTACCTGATCGCAGGTCAACACCAAGCAGCCCAAGCCGCGCCCATCCTCACCGCTCTGGTTGAGCACTGGCTGACCACGGCACAGGACATGGCCCTGCACACCCCGCACCGCAGGCTCGACCCACCGGCGACCGCCATCCTCGACGAGCTGACGAACGCCACACCCGTGCCACAGATCCCCGACATCGTCTCCGACTCCGCCGGCCGGGGAGTGCTGATCCACTGGGGCGCCCAGTCGGTGGCCGCTCTCGAGAACGCGTTCACGCCGAGACGCACCCGACAACTGCTGGACAACACCACCACGCTCAGCGTCTGGGGCGGCATCAAAGACCGAGCCACCCTGGAATGGATCTCGCTGCTGACCGCACACCACGAACGTCGCCGCTACCAACAACACAACGATGGCCTGTTCCGCGCCGGGCGGACGTCCGTAGGCATGGAAACCGTACCGACCTACCGACCCGGTGACATCCGACGCCTGCGCCGCGGCCGTGTCCTGGTCATCCACCGCCACCTCGACCCGATCCTCGCCCGAACCGTCGACGTGCGCCAGCGCAAGGACTGGCGACTCATCCGCGAGCACGTCGACGCCATTCGGTCCGGTCAAATCCCACTCGGGCCGGACGGATTAGCCCTACCGCCCATCGCCCACGCCGGCGCTCAGCCCACCGAGGGACTCCCGTTGTGACCGAACCCGCGACGAACTCGGCGGACACCCGCGGCCTTCACGCGCAGATCTCAGCGCTCACCGAAATCGTGGGAGCGCTCGCACGCAACCTGCGCCGTGTGGAAGGAAACCTCAAGCAGGACACCAAAGCGGCTGAGTACGACCCTGCGGAACCAGCCCCATGGGTGTGGTTCAGCCCACCGGCCGCCGCCGAAGACGACCCCGACGGCGGAGAAGATCCGCGCGCCACCGTCGAGAACTTCGTGGCCTGGTACAACCTGACCTTCGTCGGTATCACCGGTGGCCGGTCGAAACCCGTACCGGCGTGCTGGCAACGGCATCCGGCACTCTCGATGGAGATCGCCACACTCGCCTACACCTGGCGCGCAGCCAACATCGGATCCCGCGCCAACGAACGAGACGCCCAGTTCTGGCTCCACCAATGGCGTCCCGGCTTCAGCGACCGACTCGCCCGCGACTGGGTCCACCCCGACTGCCTCGACGGCCTCCACCGTGACGAAGGCCCACCGCCCCGCACAAGCCGCTTCGAGCCCGAAGACGAACGAACCATGCAGCGCGCCGATCCGCACACGGAAGGGTGACGATCATGGCAGACAGCCGCATACGACTTCAGCCGATGTCCGGGCCGTCGTCCGACAGGGAAGTCTATGTGGGGTGGGACAACGCCCTGCAGACATACTTCGCACAGGTCATCGACGGAACTGATCAGCACGGGGAGGACATCCTGACCGTGGACCTGGGCAATGACGTCAACCAGGTCACCGATGCCGCCGAAGTGATCGAAGCCCTGCGTCCCTACGCCGAGATCCCCGACGAGCTGCCGGCCCTGCTCGAGCGAAGCCGGACCGCGGACAGGTCAACGGTCACCGATCTGCGGTCCCTGACGCCGGCGGCTGCGCGGCAAGAATTGCGCGACATCATGGTCAGCTACCTGGACAAACCAAGAGGCTACGTCACGCCACTCGAGCGTGCCGACGTCGCCGAGGTACTCGCCGTCAACGGATGGGACCTCGCGACCATGCACGCCATGGACGGCGGTCATGCCGAGACCTACGTGCGAGGCGAGCAAGAACTCGAGATCCGCTGGGGGTGGTCCACCGACGACAACGCACCGCGCCTGCTGAGCCCGGTACACCTCGACGGGCAGGGCTACGGCGTCGATTCGGTGCAACAGTTGGCAGACCTGTCGACCGAGCGGGGTTCCGAAGCCGAGCCCTTGACCCAGTCTGGTGAAGGACGCGTAGACCAGCAGCTTGATCAACCCGCGGGCCTCGAAGGAAGTCATTGGCACGGACTCGAGGAAGGTCACCTCAACGACACCCTGTTCGGTGATGAAGGGTTCCACTCCAGCCTGGGGTACTGAGGCGTACGGAACCTTCGCGTGCAGGAGGAACATCCCGTCACAGGAACCCGTGCAACTCCAGCCGAGATCGCAAACGCTACCAAGTGCGGCTGCCCGATCAAGAGATCGCGATCGCGGAAGCGCGCCGCCACCCCAATCGGCACACGTCACTGTTCACGCGCGCTAGATGCCAAGTCGCCAGGCCGTCTGCCTGCGCCGAACCGACAAGGTCGCACGACTGGTGATCCGCCGCCGATCAGGCCGGTAACACCTGCAGCCTGGCCTGACAGAGGACGCCAGCACCCACCCGACTGCCGTTGCACCGCGGCCACGTCTCGGTGCCCGGTCGCACCGACGCGCGATGAATCTGCTGGCTTTGCTGCACTCCCTGTGGGAGTCGCGCTCGCCTCCCGCGGTTCGGTGCTCGGCGAAATCCGAGCAGTTGAGCCCATTGTCCGCGCCGCTCCGTGCATCGGCCCAGGTCACGGAGTTGTCCGCGGTGATTTCAGTCCGGACAACCCTGGACTGATCTCCGCCGCCGCCCATGGGAACCACAGGGGGTCTACGCTCTCGAGTCGGTCCGGAGGCGCGCCAGTCATCGCCTGCCTCGGCGGACTGTTCATCGATGAGCCAAGACAGATTCCTGATCGAGCGATCCGCCCATACGCAGGTCAGCCGAACTTGGGTGATCATCTGCACAGGTCACGGCTGCCACGTGGGGCGCCGGACCGCGACAGTGGTCATGCTCGTCCGAGCGGACGGGGACATCGACGTGCCCAAGGTGACGTTCTTCCCCCTACTCCGACCTCCCCGCGGCCACCGCATCAGCTGGAGAACCTCTTCGCCAAGCCCCGAAGCCTTTCCGCGGCCTCAGCCACCTGAATACCGGTGATGCTCATGTCGGGCAGCGGACCCAGGCGCTCGATCTGGCCGGCCAACCGCAAGCACTCCCGACGCGCGTGTTCCCGGCACGCGAGGCAGGTGACGCTCTCAGGATGGACAGAGGTCATCGCGTAGGGCACCTGGAGTCCGCAGCCGGTAGCGACGGCGCTCGGTGCGTCGGTCGCGCGCCCCAGCATCGACGAGACCAGGTTGCGGACAACGGGCCCGGCCTCAAGCACCTTCTGCTCGACGTGGATGTGCGGATCGGGTCCGTTCACCTGTGTCCACGCCTCCGTCCGAGTCGCCCCGAAAACCAGGCTATCGCCCGGCAGGATGCCGATCCCGTGCGGTCGGCAGCCCGCTGACCACCTGCAAGCGGTTCCTCTCCTGCCCGGTGATGCTCTGCGCCCTCGTATCCGCGCACGCCGGTTGTCCGCGCTGCGTTTGGCCGGACAACCGGGTCGGCGGTCTTCATCGGGGCCGGCCCACTCGGACGACAAGCCTTGGAGCCGGGTCTGACGCTGCTCACGCTCACGCTCCACGGCCAGTCCCGCTGCGCTGACGCTACAAGCTGCTCAAGCTCATCTGGGTGCCGCGGGCAAGCACGAGCAACGGAAGCCAGTCGGGAAGCGCTGGGCCGGTGTCGCACATGATGCGAGCGCGGGGGGAGATGGCTGAACACGCGTTGTCCGGCCAGACGACCGGACAACGTCTCCTCGCAGGTACCCGGCCGTACCGGGCGGTCGGGTGCGTGGCATGCAGTTTGGGGGCGGGTGCCGCGCCAACGGCGACCCGCCGGGCTCGCTCACGTGTCCGGGCCACGGACGATCGGAGTCGAGGTGAGGGTTGCTCGGCCCAGAGGACCTGCTGCCTCGTGCTCAACGATAGGTGCAGCGGGCGGAGGCTGCCAGCGCGTCCGGGACGAAAAGTGGGCCCGAGAAGTTTGTCCTGGACGGATTTCGCCCCCTGACCTGCGGTGGAGCTGGGGCGATCTGGTGTCCAGATTGTCCTGTGGACGTCCGGACAGGAGAGGGTTCGTGCGATTCCCGCCCGTTCCAGCCATCATGGTGGTGCAGAAAACACCACTCCGCCAGTAGCAGTCGCGGGTAGGGATCGGCGCCAACCGCTCGCTCCCCGTGTACCCGTCGGAGTGGCGTGTCCGGGCCACACCACATCGGGAACGGGTGAGTTTCGTGATCATTTCCTTCGGTGCCGCGAACAGCGGATCGCTTGCTTGCTTACCGCTGCCGGCGGTGTTCGTGCGAGCCGTCGTGCTCGTCGTCTTGTACGTCTTCGTCCTGGTCCTGCTGCGCTGGGGCTACGACACCTACACGACGTTGGTGTTCGTGTCGGTGCTGAGCCTGGTCGGGGTGAGAACGGGGCACGGCCTGCTGCGTCCGCTCCGGGTCGGACCGTCGGTCAGCTTGTCCCGCTGACCGGGCGCCCGGAATGGACGACAGGCCCATGCCTCGGGAAAGCATCACCACACGTCTGTCGCCCGGGCGCCGCACGGCGCCCGGGCCGTCGCCCCGCCCCACGACGCCGGCCATGTCCCCGCGCCGCTCGTCGACGATGCGCAGCGCGGGGCGGCCGGTGTAGACCAACCCCGCTCCCGCCGACTCCGTGCTGGGCGACTGGCAACCGCTGTCGCGGGCGATGGACACGGCGATCGCCGCCGCCACGATGCCCAGGCTGGTCGAGGCCCTGGACGAGCTGCGGCGGGAACGGGGGTTGTCCTATGCGCGCCTGGGGCGCAAGGCTCAGGCCGTCCCCGGTATCTCGCGCACCAGCGCTCACGCCGTGATCAAGGGGAAGCGCGACCTGGACCTGGCCCTGCTGCGCGGCTTCCTGGTCGTGTGCGGAGTCTCCTCCGAGGAGCGGCTGCGCTGGCTCGGCGCGTTCGACCGGCTCGTCCGGTCCGCCGAGCCCGAGATCATGGTTCGGGCGACCCTGCCCGCCGCGCAGGTCACGGCCCCCGCTCCGGCCGCACCCGCCCACGTCGACCCGTCTCCGCGCCACGACGTCGCCTGGCCGTCGCTGCAGAGCGTGCGGCAGGCCTATCCCCGCAAGCGGCGTGCCCCCGACCACGTCCACCGGCACCTGCCGTGGTTGCTGGTCCCGGGGATCGGAGCACCGCTGTGCGCCATCCTCTTCATGCGGTACGCGATCCCCGTACCCACCATCCTCGGGTTCTTCGTCCTAGCCACCCTCGGCCTGGCGCTGTGGACGGTCCACCTGCCCGGGATCGACACCGGACGTCGCCGCGGGACGCCCTACGTCCGGAAGGTGCGCTTGGAGGAGGACCGCAACGTGTTCGGGCCGGACAGGCGGGTCGCTCCGCCGGTCATCGGGTTGTAGTCGTGGCCGAGGACCGCGCCGAAGCGCGCCGAAGACGGTCTGCGGTGGAGCGTCCCGCTGCCGGAGTGGGCGGTGACCTGAAGACGCCCAAGGAGTTCCTGGACCTGCTCAACGCCATGCGTGACAGCAGGAAAGTGTCCTACCGGCAGATCAAGGAACGAGCCGGCGCGGGCATGGCCAAGAGCACCGCACAGGCGATGCTCACCGGGAACACCCTGCCTCCACTGCAAAAGCTCGAACTGTTCCTCATCGGGTGCAACGTCCCCGCCGAGGAACGTCGGCGCTGGATCAACACCTGGCACAGGATCAACCAGAGCGCCTCGCAAGCGAACGACACCGCCTCCGAGGGGCGTGCGGCCACGGAAAGCCCCGCCGCCACGCCGCAGACCAGCGAGGACGCGCCGCCGGCACCGTCCTCCCAGCCTCCGGCGCCACCCGCAGCGGCACCCACACCGCCCCCACCACAACGGCCGCGCCACCGAGGCGACCGGCGGCGGCTGCGGTTCGCGCTCCTGGCGCTCACGGCGTTCACCTTCGTCGTCGGTGTGCTCACCGCCAGCGCCATTCTCATGTGGGTGCACCAGGTGCCGACGGAGATCATGTTCGCCGTCTACGGCCTGCTCGCCCTGAGCGTCACCTCGTGGATGATGGTCGCGCAGCGCTACCCACCGCCCCCTGAACGACCCCACCGCAGCCTTGTCAGGGAGGAGCCCGCCGACGTCATGGTCAGATCCGCCAAACCGGTCATCGGCGAATGACCCGACCGCGGGCGGACAACCGGACAAGGCACCACCGGTCGTTGAGCCGCGCGGACCCCGAACGCCCGGACAAGGGGGGAGGTGCACCAGTCACCATGGCCGACACACCGTCCAGACCTGGCCGTTCCCGCGGCGGAGCGCCGCCTTCGATCGATGAACACGCCCTGCGCAGCCGGTACGGACAACCGGCCGTGGACCTGGTCTCCTCGCTCGACCGCCTGGCCCGCGAGGGCGGGTTCACCAGGAACGACACAGCCCGCCACTGGGCCGACCAGGATCCGCAGCGCGCGCGAGAGCACGGCATCCTCAAGGTCTCCGACGGCGGCGTCGAGTCGATCGAACGACGCCGGCTGTCCGAGACGATGAAGATGACCAAGGGACCGATACCGGTCGGGCTGGTCGAGGCGTTTGTCGAACTGTGGGCACCGCAACGCCCAACTTCCGAGGTCCGCACGGTCACCGACCGGCTGTTGCGCTTGCGTGATCAACTCGCCCAGGCCGGCCCCGCTGCCACCGCAGCACCGACAAGACAACGCAAGCACCGCCCCTCCGCCCAGGCCACCACATCTTCGGCCCAGGAGGAGCTGTTGCGCACGCGGCAGGAACTCGTCAAGGCGCAGGAGAACGAGACCCGGTTTCGGGATCTGGCCGGTGTCCTGTACGTCGCGCTGGTCGGTCTCCAGTCCGCCCACCGGCAGACAGTCCACGATCCCCAGACCCTTGAGCGAGACTCGGTGGTTGTCCGAGCCGGACAACCACCGGACAACCCCCTGACCCGGGCAGACGGCCCTGAGGAAGCGGACAACCCGTCAGCGCGGCCCTATCTGCATCGACTGTTGTCGGGATGGCGCAAGACCGTTCACGCACTGACTGGCGGCCCGGACAGTCCGCAGCAAAGCCTGCCGGAGGCGCGGCGACGCGAGCTGATCACTCGCATCACACGCCCGTCTGCCGGGTGCCACCGGATCGCGGTAGTCGGCGTGGAGACCGGTGTCGCCGCAAGCGTGATCACCGCCTGCCTGGGCTCGGCGCTGGCCCGTCTGCGCTACCGTGCCGCCGCGGGACGCCCCGAGCGGGTGATCGCCGTAGACGCCAACGCCGATGACGGCGACACACTGGCGGCCAAGACCACCGGCGAGCCGAAGACCACCATCCGCCACTTCCTGCGCGACGCGTTCGACATCACCGGATACGAAGACGTCCGCGCCTACACGTTCCAGACGCCCGGCCAACTGGAGATCCTCGCGTCCGACCTCGGACCGACGATGTCCGAGTCGTTCGGTGTATGGGAATACCCTGCCGCGCTCGCGCTGCTCGAACACTCCTACGACATGCTGCTCGCCGACTGCGGCACAGGCCTGAAGAACCCGGCCATCAAAGGCATCCTCGACCTGGCGGACTCGCTCGTGCTGGTGTCGACCGACTCGGTGGACGGCGCCCAAGCCCTCGCCGACACCCTCGACGGGCTGCAGTCCCGCGGTCACCACAGCCTGGTCGCCCGTGCTGTCACGGTGATCAGGAGCAGCGAGCCGGCCTCGCGCGACCCAGAACCGGGCGGCCTGCCCGACCACCTCGCCCAGCGCTGCCGCACGGTCGTCCGGATCCCGTTCGACGCGCACCTCGACGGTGACCCGGACATCGAGGCGGCACGGATCGGGCCGGAGACCCGGCTCGCACTCCTGGAACTCGCCGCCGCCGTCGCCGACGACTTCACCGACCTCGAACCCCGAGAACCTCCGGCGGAGCCTCCCACCCAACCCATCCCGATCATCCCGGCAGCGGCTCCGCGCCAGGTACCGGTCCCCTCCGACCCCCGCACCGGACCGGTCATGATCGTCCCGACCGGGCCGCCCACCCAGCCCATCAGGATCACCGCGGGACCCGCCCTCTACCCGGGTACCACGATCCCGTGGGCCGAGAAGCTCCGGATCATCGACGTCCTGTTCGCGGCGTACAAGTTGACGCCGGACGCCCGCAACGCCGCCCGGCACCTGGCCTTCCGCTCGGCGGGCTTCCCCCACCCGGACATCGAGAGGGAATTCCGCGCACTGGTCAACCGGGCCGTCGGGGAACCCCGGAGGACCATCTCCAGGCTGATCTTCCACCACCCGCAATTCCCGACGTCGAGCCAGGCCGCCGCCGGACTCGACGCCGCATGGGAACAGGGCGCCCTGACCGAACAGGAATACCTGACGAAGAAGTACTGGGTGTGGGAGTTCGGACGACACACCCCTCCTCAAGTGCCGCGCGCAGACGCGATCTACGTCCTGGACGCCCGGCTCGCACAAGGCACGCTGTCACCCGACGAATACTGCGAGATCGTCGCCGCCGTGCGGCAGCGAACCGACCTGTACCCAGCCGACTACCCGCACGAGCCAATCGGATCATGGCCGTGAAAAGCGGCCAACCCACCCGCGCTTCGCGGGAACCGGCACCGACTCAACTGACCCCATCGGCACCCACGACCCGCAGCCACCCGGTGAGAAACGCACCGGACTCGACAAGTTCGACGAGGTGCTCGGACGTGAGATGGGCGCAGCCGCACCGCTTGGGCGTCGAGCGTTGGTCACCCAGCAACTCTGCGATGTCATCGTCCAGATCCTCGGGCACCGCGGCAGCGTCCCAGTGGTGGGTGCACGGGCCGACGGCGATGTCGACGTGACCGGTCCTGCGAGCCGCCTCAGCCCACCCGTCGGGCAACTCAAACTCGCGCCGCAGCAGGTGTTGCGGAGTCCCGTCCTGCCGGGTGTGGCCGGTGCGAATGGCGATCCACGGGGGCCGTGCGTCGGCCACCTGGTCATCGGCGATCCGCAGGGTCCATGCGATCTCGGCGTCGTCGTCCAGGTCGTGCACCCGTCCGACGCCCTGGCTGCCTAGATAGAGCTCCAGTTCGGTCAGCCACGCGAAGACACCACGTCCGTGGTCCTCGACGACACGGGCGGTGAGCAGCAGCATCGCGTGCTGAGAACCGTCGTCGGGGTCAGTGTCCACCAAGGCGTGCACGTCGAACTCGAACGTGCCGACCAAGGCCGGCGTGCCGCTGGCGGGCAGGCTCAGATACCGCGGCCCGGCCGGGATCTCGGGCTCGGCCGTCCACCGCATCGAAGACGGCGCACAAGTCGCGTGGAACCTCTTCGTCGCCACGTGCCGGGTGTACGGCGCGACGTCCGGGTCGTAGGCGGTGACCACCGGTGAAATGCTGCAGTCCGCCGTACGTGCGTCACCCGGCATGCCGCAGTGATCGCAGGCGAAGGTGGGCGACACGTCGGTGTCCAACCACAGGTACAGGTTGCGGTCGTCACCGCGTCGGCTCTCACCCGACAGCCAGGCAAGCACGTCGTCCGTGAGCACCCACCGGTGTTTCGGCTGCCACGGCTGGGCCGAGCGGATGATGTGTTGAAGCGCGACTGTGTAGGGCAAACCGGTGCGGGCGGACAGGGCGACGGCTTGGGCCTTGCGGGCGTTGGGTTGCTCGGACCTGGCGAAGGCCATGGCGGAAGTTCCGTTTCGGATGGTCGCGGTGGCCAGTGGGCGTCCAGTGTCCCGTGACCGCTGGGTCGGCCACGGGTTGGGGCACTTAGTAGCGGAGTCCAGTGTTTTCTCCGATGTCTTCCACGTCGCCGTAGCGGTCCGACAACTCGGCGGTGGTTGCCGGGTCGATGTCGCGACGGTGGTCATGGTTGCGGTGGCGTTCGTCCTTCGTTTGTTCCATGACCTCGTCGCGTAGAGCGTCGATCCGTCGCTGGTTGGACTCGAGAAGGTCGGCGGGTGTGGTCGCGATGGGCTTCCATTGGCTGGTGATGGTCCTCCAGGTGTCGGAGCGGACGCCATCACTGGCTGGCCGTGCACCCAGCGGGAAGTCCGGGTTGGGAGTGGTGACACCGTAGGTCTCGCGATAGGCGGCGGCTGTGCCGGCGAGTTGATCCCAGCGTGCCGCGTCCGCAGGGTCGCTGGGACGTGGACCCAGCCCGGAGGTCCAGCTCGGAGGGGTTTCGATGACCTCGTCACGCAGCCGGGCCGCGCGCTCGGTGATGGCTTCCGCGAGCTGGTCGAGGTGACGGGCCAAGTCGGGCTGGTCCGCCAGCGCCGTCGGGTCTGGGGCGTCCACCCACGGCAGCGGGCCGCGGTGGTGCGCCGGTTGATCGGGCGGTTCGCTGTGCTGGACGCGTTGTTCGATGCGCCGGTACAGCACCGCGGCAGGGTCTCGGGCACCGTCGACGCCGGTGAGGCTGTCGGCGTCGGGCACCACACGCTCGATGGACCACCCGAGAGCGTGAGCGCGGTGCAGCAGCCAGCGCAGCGCCGGTTCGGCGTCGCGACCGAGTGTGGACGGGGCGCGGGAGGCGAGTACCCGGGTGATCCGCTGGTCGACGTGGTGTTCGACAGCGGACCGGGCGGTGTGTTCGTAGCGGCGCACGAGGTCGGACAACCGTTCTTCCCGGGGTACGGCGACCACCTCGTCGGCGGCAAGCACCGCGAATAGCTCGTCGGGGTCGATGGTGTCGCGCAGTCGATCCACAGCGCTGGTGTGGTCGGTCGCCGGCAGCGTCGCCTCGTGGTCGGTCGCCGGCAGCGTCGCCTCGTGGTCGGTGGTCGGCGGAGTCCACTGCGCGACGAGGTCGCGCCACGCGCGGGCCCGCAGCTCGTCGCCCGTGGGTTCTTCGCCCAAGGGGTGTCTCGGGTCGTCCGTGGTGACGCCGTAGGTGTCGCGGTAGGCCGCGCCGAGTCCGACCAGTCGGTCCCAGTCGGCCGCTGCCCCAGGGTGGTCGGGACGAGGGCCCAGCGCACGTATCCACGCTGCCTCTTCGGCGAGGGTGACGACCCGCAGGTGGTCGACGCGTGCCCTGATCGCGTCGTTGACGCGGCGCAGGTAGTCCTGCAGGTCAGGTTGTTGGGCGAGTCGGTGGTGGCGGGGATGGGCCAGCCAAGGCACTGCGGGCTGCCATCCGCCGCCGTTCTCGCGTTGTCGGTGCAGGGCGTCGTCGAGCGCGAACGTGACGAATCGGTGGTCGGGCATGGGGTCGTTGGTCGGACGCGACGCCAGCCTGCGCGCGGCGTCCTCGAGTGCGGCGTCGGAGTTCAAACCCTCATCTGCCGCCGCTGATGCCCGTTGCCACACGGGTTCCCAGACGCTGTCCTCGACCGCTGCGGTGGGTTCGTGGCGTTCGACGATGCCGCGCCATCGGTTCCTGGCGGCGAGCGTTGGCGCCGATCTGCGGGGCGGGGGAGCGTTGCGCTGAACGAGCTGTTGGATGCGCCATTGCAGCACCGCTGCCAGATTGTCAATGCCGTCACCATCGAGTGGGCCCGTGGATACGGCCGCGGGAACGAGGTACTCGGCCTGCCAGCCCAGTGCTTCCGCGGTGAGGAGGGTCCGCCTCAACGCGGGCATGGCCGGCTCGTCCAACACCGCCGGAACGCGTTCGGTCAGTACGGCGTCGATGTGGTCGTCGCTGCCCAGCAGCGCGACGTGATCGTGTCGGCTGACCAGGGTGTGCAGTGACTCCTCGCTCACCAAGGCATGGCGCAACTGCTCGTTGGCCGAGGTCTCCGCCGACGAGCGACCCAGCACGGCTTCCAAGACGTCGCGGGCGGTCCGCTCGGGCGGGGTCTCCTGGTGGGAGTCGATCGTGTGCTGGTGGGTCTCGACGTAGATCCGGTTGTCGTCCACCGCTCGAGTGATCAAGGTGTAGAGCTGCTCGCGGGACATGCCCTGGGCGGCGATCGCATGTGCGGAGCCGGCGCTGGTCACGCCCTGGACGCGGTGGATCGTCGCCGCGTAAGCGAGTTCCACGTGCTCGGCGACGTAGTCGGCGGGGACCACGACGGTGCCGCGGTTGACCTGGTGGCGCAGCTTCAGCGCACCGTCCCCGCGCACCGCGGTCACGGTCCACGTGTCGCCGTTCTTGATGAAGTCGCGTCCGCCGAACAGGGTCTTGAGCCGGTCGTTGTGGCGGGTGACGACCCAATCACCACGGCTGGCGTGTGTGCCGTCGTGCAATTGCACGCAGCGTCCGTCGGCCACGTCACCTCGCGCCATGCGCAGGGCGCGCGCTTCAAGGTTGAGCGCGGTGACATCGACGTTGGTCGGCACGATCAGCAGGGACTGACGACCGCGGTCCAGGTCGGCCCGCCACGCCCGGTGGGCGGCGTCGCGGATCGTCTCCCGGCTGCCGCCGCGAACCCAACCTTGCCTGAAGTAGTAGTCCAGCCCGTCGGCGTTGCCTTCGTGCAGCGCGGCTGACGCGGCTCGCTGACCAGGATCGCGGAAACGGACGACCTGCTTGAGCCGCACGGCGCCATTGACGTGTTCAAACCAGCGAACCGCGCCGCCCGCCTCGACGGCGGACAGTTGGCGGTCGTCGCCCAGCAGCCGCACGTCGGCACCGCTGCGCAGCGCGTAGGCCACGACGTCGTGCAGCGTATGGGTACCGGCCATCGACACCTCGTCGATGATCAGCACGTCACCGGACCGGAAGGGGAACGCCTGCTCGACCACGCCCATCCGCTGCGCGGTGGTGACCTGGTGCAGGGTGTGCGGACGTGCGTCGATCGCCTCACCGAGCACGTGCGCTGCCCGCGCACTCGGCCCGAAGGCGTACACACGGCCGCCCTCGACGCGTACCGCGTCGGCGTAAACCCGCATCGCGGTGGTCTTGCCCGCCCCCGCCGGGGCGTAGAGCAACTGCACCCGGCGACCGGAGGTGGCGAACGACGCCACGGCGGCGCGCTGGCCGTGGTTGAGCACGCGAGCCCGGGCCAACACCCGGTCGACGGTGGCCAGCTTCAGCCGCCTGCCGTCGGTCAGCTTGCCCCAGGCCGCGAGCGAGGATTCCTCCCGCAGCGTCCGGCTGGTGGTGTACCGCCGGCTGTTGTGCTCGACGAACACGCTCTCCCCGGACCGCCGCCGCAGGCCACCGGGTTCCTCGACCAGCGCCGGTGATTGCAGCATCACGATGTCGTGCGAGTGCAGTACGGCGTCCACCACGTCGCTGATCAACTGGTCTCGGCCGCCGTCGGCGAGCCGCAGGTGCGCGGTCTGTCGGTGCGCCTCAGCCTCGATGTTCCACCGGTTGAAGTGGCTGTAGTAGTCCGAGACGGTGGCGAGCGTCGCCTCGGCGAGTGCGGCCACGTCGACCTCCGACAGCGCTTCGGGTTCGCCGTCGAACACCCGGTGCCCGAGTTGGTCGAGCACCTCGGGAGCGGCCATCTGTTCGGCTTGTGTGCGCCAGCGGCGTACGTGTTCGGCCAGCGACTGCGGCATCTGCTTGGCATCGCGGGTGCCGTACTGCGCCCGCTTGGAGATCTCGAGGAGCTCCTTGGGTGAGGGCTCGCGGCGGTGTTCACGGCGGAACGCGACGATGCGGCGGGCACGGTCCTGCTCGACTTGGGCGGCCCGTTGCGAGAAGCCGATCAGTAGTTCGTCCGGCACACCGTCCAGTTCCCAGGTCGGGCGCTTCAGGTCGATGCCGCCGGCGGGACGTTCGGTCCAGGACGCGCCGTGCTCTCGGAACAGGTCGCGGATGCGCGAGTTGTAGTACTCGCTCATGGTGACCGAGGCGGCGAGGATGGTGCGCCCGTCCAACGCGGTCCAGCGCCCATCCGCGCCCTGCACCTTCGCGCTGATCGGCACGTGGGTGTGCAGGTGCGGGTCACCCGCGCGGCTGTCCCAATGTTCGAAGATGGCCGCGGTGATGCCGGTGACGTCGTGCTGGGCGTAGCCGCCGTCGCCCCGGCGGGTGAACGCGACGTTGTTCTCCAGGTAAGTCAACGTGTCAAGCACAGCCCGACGGTGCAGGCCCACGACCAGATCCCGGTGACTCTCGTCCAGCGCGAGGACGAGGCTGACCGACTTCGGTGGTGCGAACACCAGCTCGTAGCCGCTCGTCGCCGACTTCATCGCCTTCTTCTGCGCGGCCAGCCACTTGGCCAGCTCGTTGTCGGTGGGTAACCGGCCCTCGTGGGCGTCGGCGTATGCCTGGACTTGGACGTCGTGGCGGAGACGCGCGCGGGTGGCATCGTCGATCGGGGCGTTGAACGGTTGATCGTGGTCCACGTTGTGCTGCTGGTAGGCCTCGATGACCCTGCTGCGAAGCTCGTCCGGACCGTCGTACTGGTAGAAGCGATGGCCCAGTTTGGTCGCGGCCGATGCCTTCGCCTCGTTGTGTCCGGCGGCGATCATCTCCGCTTCGATGCGGTCGGCGTCGGGGTGGCGTCCCTCGCCGAAGAGCGCGTTCATCTGCGCGGCCGTTACGTCGCCGTGCAAGCCCAGCGCCGCCGCGCCGCGGCCGTACCACTGGCCAGGCGGGTAGCCGTGAGCCAGGTAGTACTCGCTCAACGACTCGCCGGGCTCCAGGTCGCGGTCCGCGCACGCCACCGATCCGGTCAGGTACTCGTACCCGCCGGGCGAGAGCTTGCGCACTCCGATCACCGCGGACTCCTCCTGACGTCCACACGAGTTGACGTCCACGTTAGTTGACGCTCTGGGTGTTCGTCATCCGAACTGATGCGATTCAGAGCCGACTGGCACGGCATATGCAAGAGGTGCTGTGTCGATGAGTGGTCGTTGCGCGGAAGCTGCCGGTCCCGGCGGGAAGGCGGGCGGCCGGTGCGGGCCGGCGTGGCCCAGGCCCCGGCGGACCGGGGTCTGGGCGACGCGAACGAGGTGCTACTGGGCCGTCCCGTGCCGGTGCGCGTTGCGGCGATCGCGCCGGTTGGTCGTGCGCTTGCCGGTGGTGTGCTTGACGCTCTTGCGGTGCCGTCCGCGCTTGGCCGGCTGGGAGAGTTCGAAGGCGGCACTCTCGGCGTCGGCGCGGCACTCCGTGCACAGTCCATCGTCCGTGACCACGCCGCGCAGGTCGCGGGGCGTGCGCGGGCTTGAGCAGGTGCCGCACGCGTCCGGCCCGGCGGGCTGCTGCTCCGGCGGGAGGTGGCTGGTCACGTAGTCCGCGATGGTGGCACGGACGGCGGGCGCGGTCGCCTGCCGCCACTCCGAGCGCAAGAACACCCGTGCGGCGGCCGGACCAAGGTCGTTGACGACGAACGCGCATCGCGCGGTGACGGCGTCGGCGAGGCTGTGACCGGCGGGAAGTTCGGGAATGCCAGCGCGACCGGATTCCCGGCAGTCGGCGCACAGTCCGTCGTCACCGTGTCCCTCCCGGATGCGGCCATGGTCCAAGTCGTAGCGGCCACGGCTGATCGTGCAGCCAAGGCACCGGAAAGTGACGTCGGTCCCGTGGAGAGCGGCGCGGTCGTAATCGAAGCCGGAGCCGTAGACCTGTTCGGCGCGGGCACGCTCGTCGCGGTCGGGCACCTGAGGGCCTTCGGCGACGCCGGCGCGCTCGGCCTGGTAGTTGGCGGCCACGGCGGCGTCGTTGCGCTCCTGTCGCGTGCGGCGGCGACGGCGCAGTTCGGCGCGCTGCTCGGTGTGCACGGTGCTGGGAGCCTGGTACTTGTTGCGGGAGTTCCATCGGGGCGCACTGTCGGGCTCGGCTTGCGCGTGGTGCCGCTGCTGCTCGCCGGGTTTGGGGGCGCATGCGGCGATGATCGCGCGGTCGGTCTCGGTGGGCGCGGTGCTCCACCAGTGCCGGAGGATGTCAACGGCAGTGCGTGGACGGTTCTCCAACACGTCGGCGATGCGCCGGAGCAGCCACAGTTCGCGCGTGTCGGCGACGTTGAGCAGCTTCTTCCCCAGCTTGCGGGCGGCGCGGATGTCCCCGGCTTGAACGAGGGTGGTCAGCTCGGAGATGGTCTCCGGAACGGATGTGATGACAGGCATTGAATGTACCTCGCTACTGGCTTCGTCATTTTCCGGGCTTGGCCTTCCCGGTTTTTTCTTGCAGTTCAAGCCTATCTATTGTGGGTGGTTCAATGCAAGGGGTGTGGCTGTCCTTTTGCTGTATTTCCTGTGGCGATTTCTCACACTTGATAACTCGCTGACCTGCGTTCAGTGCACTGGAAACGGACGGCTGCGGTGATAATCCGTTTTAGGCTTTGCCGCCTTTCCTTCCCGCTCCCCCTGTCCCTGCTGGCTCTTGTGTCGGGGCGGTCGGGTCAAGGGTTTCTCTGGGAAGATTTTGCCGGAGCCTGCGGAGGAAAAATGTTCCCAGAGAAACCCTTGAGGCGATCGATCCGACATAAGATGATTCAAGTCAGGGGGGCTCTGGTGACCACTCGACGCACGCAGCGAGGCGCGCGGGGTGGAGGCTGGGTGTCGACGTGGTCGCGTACGACCATCGCGGGGACGTGAAGTCTTCCGTCGGGGTCGGATGGCTAGACTTGGCCGCGTCGGTTGGTCTGGCTACTGGCCCTTCGTGCCGACGCTCGCTGATCGCAGTCTTGGCCGATCCGCCTTCGGGTGGTGAGTCCTTCGGGACTTATGCGATCGGCGTACGAAGGCGTGTCCCGTCAAGGACGGGGCACGCCTTTCGTTATCGCGGGCATCTGTCGCGTGACTCGCCGCTAGGGGTCGGCTTGCCTGGCCGCCAGCGCTGAACGCCTCGAAGTTGCGGAAACGTCCACATGAGTTGACGTCTTGGGTACCGTGGCGGCGAAGCGGACTTTGGAGTGCATGCCACCGGAGGTGAGTACATGGCTGAGTCGGCGGGGTCCGGTCGCGTCCGTGCGCGCCGATCGACCAGGGTCAGTCGCAAGCTCGAGGCGGCGCGGCGGCGCAATGCCGAACAGTTGGCGCGGCAGCGGGCGCGCGAGCAGCGCGTGGAGGAGGCGTTGGCCGAGTTCTTCCTGGCGGCTGATCAACAGGTCACGGTGGAGGAGGCTTTCCGTCGGCGGATCGAGCCGCACGAGCGCGCCATCATGCAGGCGCGTAAGCAGCGGGACCGGTTGCTGGCTGAGCAGGAGACGGCGCAGGCGCGGGCGGCGCTGACCATCCACGAGGCGGATCGCACGGTCGAGCAGGTCGCCGAACTGCTCGACATGGGTGTCAAGGACGCCCGACGGCTCATCGCGGCGGGACGGGAGGCTGGGGTGAACGGCACTGCCGCGTCACCGACGGGGGCCGGCACGTCATCGGACACGGTGGCGAGCGACGGTCGAGCGCAGGTAGGTAGGGAAGGCGTTCCCAGTGTCGCTCGAGCGGCGGTGTCGGGCAGCGAGGCGAGCAGCGTGCAGGAGTGACCGGCTGAACCGGCCGATGGTGGTGGGGAGGCCACGGGTGACCGTGGTCAGTCGATCAGCCGGCCGCGAACGGTGCTGCTACTCGGTCCGGAGAGCATGTGCAGGGGTGTCGGACACTCGGTGCCTCTGGCGGAACCACCGGACCCACAGCACCGCCGTCACCACGGAGCCGATCGGCATCACCAGTGCGACGGGGAGCAGATCGCCTAGTTGGCCGACGGCGATGGCCAGCGGCGTGAGGATGGCCCCGGCGACGGCTCCCCACAACAGTCGCCGGCGCGTCAGTTGCGGCACCAGCCAGAGCCGGGTCAGCCGGGCGACGCCGGCCGTCAACAGCGCTCCCAGCAACGCCAGCACCGGCAGAGCGGCCACCCACGAGCTGGCCGGCGCGAACACGCGGCCGGTCGCCACGGCGACGAGTCCCGCAGCGGCGGCACCGAGGAAGGAGCCGATGCCTGCGGCCCCGATGAATCGCATGAAGACGACGAACGTGGTGGCCCTCATGTCGTCCCAGCCTAGGGCACCTGACCGTCGCGGCTGCCGGCGATAGGGGCTACTCGGCGGTGATCCGCCGCGCCTGGGCTTGCGAGCGGGGACGGTCATTGCGGGGAACGTCGCGCGCCCAGCCGGACGGCCCTGCGGACGTGTGCTTGTCGGCGGCCCGCCGTCTGGTGCGGCGGCGAGGTGTCACCTTCAGGCCGGACCGGTCGCGTGCGGCCTGATAGGTGGTCTGCGGCGGCGGTGCTGGGGACGTGCATGGTGAGCGGATCTCCTCGAGCGTGGTGCGGGCAGTTGTCCGCTGAGCCTCGGGGCGAGGCTCAGCGGCTGACCTGCTCGGGTTCGGTGCGAGGCCGGGCCGAGCGGGCCTCGGTCGCAGGCCCGCTCGGGTGATCGGTCAGAACGGGGGCTTGTCGGCGGGGTTGCCTCCGCCTGCGGTCGGTGCGGACGCCCAGGGGTCGTCGGCCGGTGCGCCGTTGTCGCCCGAACCCTGCGCCCGGGTGGCCTTGCGGATCGTCGCGGTCGCGTAGCGCAGTGACGGGCCGATCTCCTCGACGTCCATCTCGATGACGGTGCGCCTGTCGCCCTCGTTCGTCTCGTACGAACGTTGCTTGAGCCGGCCGTGGACCAGGACGCGGGTGCCGCGGGTGAGCGTCTCGGCGACGTTCTCCGCGGGCTGTCGCCAGATCGAGCAGCGGATGAACAGCGTGTCGCCGTCCTCCCACGTGTTGTTCTGGCGGTTGAAGAACCGCGGGGTGGACGCGATGGTGAAGCCTGCGACGGCCGCGCCGGCCTGGGTGAAGCGCAACTCCGGGTCGGCGGTCAGGTTGCCGATAAGGGTGATGACGGTTTCTCCTGCCACGGAGAACTCCTTCGCGGAAGTGGTGATCAGGTCGTCGTCAGCCGGACTCGACCTCCCACTCCCGATGGCGTCCATCGGAAGTGTTCGGGTCGTGGGGCTGTCGATCTGCGCAGCGGAGATCAGGTGGGGGCAGGGCCCGAAGGGGCGACGAGGGTTCCGGCCCGTTTTGTGGGCCGGGTTCATCGGCGCGGACCCTGCCCCGACCTGATGCGCTCGGAGCAGACCGACAGCCCATCGATGCGAACATCCGGTGGTCGCCTGCTCTTGTCTCCGCCTGGCGGTCGTCGTCTGCCTGTAGGCGTCGAGCGGGGAGCTCGTCAGCCTTCGACCATGGGCGCGGCAGACCGCATCGCGCGTTCGACCACGTCGCGTACCTTGGCTGGCGGCAGGCCGCCGGCGATTCCCATCCGCAGCAAGCCGGCCAGTCGGTGGCCTGGTTGTGCGGCTTCGGCCTGCCGGGCGGCGAGGGCCGCGACGGTGGCGTTGCCGCGGAGGTAGGCGGAGAAGGCGAGCAGGGTGGCCGGTTCGGCGCGTTCGGGTGCGGGCGCGGCCCTAGTGAGTTCGGTCCACAGTCGTTCGGCGTCGGCTGCCTTCTCGCTCAACGCGGAGGACATGGCGAAGTCGCGGACCTCCGGGTCGGACAAGGCGATGGCCAGTTCGGCGATCTCCGGGTCGGTGAGCGGCTCGGTGCGGTGGCCGGCCTGTGCGATGTGTCGGCGCACGTGGGCGAGCATGCGTCGGATCTCGCCCCTGTCGGCGGGCCAGGGGTCGGTTGCGGTGTTGAGGATGCTGTCGATCAGGTGGGAGCGTCGGCTGATGGTGTCGGCGTCGTCCGGCTGGAGGGTGGCTGCGAGCACCTCGTAGTCGGTGTGGACGACTCGTCCGGGATCGGCTACCGGGGAGGTTGCGGGGTCGGGCAGGGTTCCGTTCAGATAGTCGGGTAGGGAGTAGTCGAACCAGCGGGCTCCAGTGGTGAAGGAGCTGACGCCGAACACGTCGATGTCCTGGTTCTGCGTGTCGAACGTTCTGGTGAGCTGTCGGTGGAGCAGGCGGCGGCCCCGGGTGTTGGTCTGGTCGGGGTCGTCGTCGACGATGCAGGCGAAGAACGCTGGCGCGTCGAGGTTGCGGGCGGCGTTGCTGATCGTGGTGACCAGTCCTCGTGTGCCGGTGGGTTCCGCGTTGAGGTCGTAGCAGGTGGTCAGCACGATGTCGCCGTGGTCGAGAGTGATGAGGACGAGCGCGGTGGTCGGGTGGAATCCGATCAGGTGCGGGATGGCGGCGATGAGCCGTCCTGGATCGGTGAGTTGTGTCGGGGCGTGGTGGAGAGCTTTGACGTGTGCGGTGTCGGGGCTGTGGTCGGTCATGGCGGTATTCCTTCGTGGTTGCAGGAAGGAGGCGTGTGCGGGCCGGGCCTTGTTGCCGGCTACGCACACGCCGCGTCGTCGCAGGGGGCCGTGCCGGTGCGGCGTCAGACGCTCCCGCCGTTCGCGAACGGGATCAGGGCACGGATGTGGTGAGGAGACATGCCCGACCTGAAAGCCTCGTCGAGCACGAGTGCGAGGTCGTGGTGCGGGTCTGCGGTAAGGGCGCGGTCGATCGCGATTCCGGCCAGCGCGCCGTCGCCGCGGCTGTAGGCGCTGATCGCCAGCAGGGCAGCGGCCTCGGTGCAGGCTGGTGGCGGGCACTGCCGGGTCAGGATCGTCCACAGCGTTTCGGCCGCGGTGGGGTGCGGCCCGGACAGTAGTGACAGGCACTCGTCCCGCACGTCGGGTCGGGTGAGAGCGTGGCTGATCCGGACGATGTCGGTGTCGGAGAACGACGTGTCGCCGTCCGCGATCCGGTGGACGTAGTTCCTGCGGATCCACTCGACCTGCTCGCGGGCCGTGGGTTCGGTTCTCTCGGTTTCGTGGTCGTGCTGGAGGTTGTGCAGCAGTTCTGCCCTTCGGGCCAGGACGTCGTCGGGATCCGGGGCGAGTTGGGCTTCCAGGGCTTCGCGGCTGGGCAGGGTGACCAGTCCCGCCGCCACCGCGCGGGCGGCGAGGACGGACGTGGTTGGGTCCGGGAGATGTCCGTGGTGGTCGGCGTCGTCGTAGTGGAACCATCGGGCACGCGGGGCGATCACCGGGACGCCGAAGAGGGTGATGGGTATCCCGGCCCGGGTGAACTTCTTGCGCAGGTGTCGAGCCAAGTCGTGGTCGTCGGGTGGCGTGCCGACGACCACGACGACGGCGCTCAGTCCTTCCCGGCGGTTGATTTCGCGGACGAGGTTGACTGCGAGGAGTGGGTACAGCGTGGGTTCGGCGGGGCAGTCGGTGCGCAGGGTGAAGGCAAGGTTGTGGTCGTTGAGGGCCAGTACCACGATCGAGTCGGTGGGGTAGTAGCCCAACAGGTGCGGTATGGCGGCGATGAGCTGTCCGGCGCTGTTCAACGTCGTTGCGTGGTTGGTCATGGGCAGGCGTTTCTCCGTTGGTGGACGACGGGTGTGGTCACGCTGTGCTGAATGGACACATGGGGGGCGTGGCTAGGGGGACCGCGCGGTTCAGGGCTGGTGGGCGCGGCGGGCCAGGCGTTCCGGGGCGAGGATCGTGACGCTCCTGCCGTCCAGGTGCAGCCAGCCGCGGCGCGCGAAGTCGCGGAGGGTCTTGTTGACCGTCTCCCGGCTGGCGCCGACGAACTGGGCGATCTCCTCCTGGGTCAGGTCGTGGGTGACGTGCAGCAGTCCTTCGTGTTGAACGCCGAATCGCTGGGCCAGCTCCAGCAGGGCCTTGGCCAATCGGCCGGGTGCGTCGTTGAAGACCAGGTCCATCATCATGGAGTTCGTCCACCGCAGGCGGCGGGCCATGGCGCGTAGCAACTGCTCGGCGACATCCGGCCGGCTGGTGATCCATTGTCGGAGCACGGATCGGTCGATCCCGATGGCGGCGACGCTGGTCAAGGTGGTGGCGGTGGAGGCGCGTGGGCCCTGTTCGTAGAGCGACAGCTCGCCGAACATGTCGGACGGTCCGAGGACTTCCAGCAGGTTCTCCCGGCCTCCTGGTGCGGTGGCGCTGATCTTCACCTTGCCGGATTGGATGATGTAGAAGCACTCGCCCGGCTCACCTTCGGTGAAGATGACGGTGCGGCGCGGGAAGACGATTTCTTCTCCGTCGATGTCCGCCAAGGCGGGGGCGGGGGAGTGGTGACTGCGTGGGTGGGGCATGGGCGTCTCCGGAGGTGGGATGGATACGGGACACGGCTGCCGGCGCACGAAGCTGGTGGATGTTGCGTCGTGACAACGCCTTCGTCTGGTGCGCGGTCAGGCGGTCAGCGGGGAGAAGACGGGCAGCAGGTGTGCCTGGGATGCCGGGACGAGATCGATGATGTCGCGGTCTTGGGTCCACTGTTCGACAAAGCTCAGGTGGACCGACAACCAGCGGCGCACGGCCTCGTGCAGCAGGTCCGTGACGGCGTGGTGCTCGTTGCCGCCGTGGAAGGTCATGAGGATCTCTGCCTCGTGCTGCCAGGCGAGTTCTGCCGCGATCTCGATCGGTATGGGTGTGAGTTCGGCCGGGTGCCAGGGACTGCCGTAGGAAGTCCACTGGGCGCCGCCGGCGACGCACGGGTACACGATCAGGCGTAGTGGTTCGTCGTGGCCGATGACGGTGCCGTCCGGTCCGATCGGCAGGGTCTGCCGGCAGTGCGTGCAGCCGCCGTAGACCGTGTCGGTATCGGTGTCGGGTGGTGGTGTGATGCTGTTGTCCGCCGGGGTTTGGTGGCTGCCGGCACAGTGGATGGTGTTGATGACTAAGCCGCTCGAAGCTTTGAAGAGCATGGTGTGCTCCTGGTGGTCAGACCTGTGCTGCGGCGTGCGGCAGGCAGGTCGGAGCGTGACGGGAAGTGGCGGGGTTCGTTCGACTCGGTGGGTGCTGGACATCGCGTACGGTCGTGCGCAGGAGGCAGGGGGAGGTCTCGACGCCTGGGGTGTCGAAACCTGTCAGTGCCGTCGCGGGTCGTCGCAGTCACCGAGGTGGTAGGCCTGCCACAGCGCTGCGGCGTCGGACCGGCCATGGGATTCCAGAAGTCCCGTCAGCACGTTGACTTCTGGGCAGTCCAAAGCGAAGGCGATGTCGCGGATCAGGCCCGGATCGCTGAACACGGTGACGAACACACTGATCGGGTCGTAGACGAGCCGCCCGGACGAGGACATGCGGGTTTGTCTCCTTCCGATCGTCATTGGCGTGCCACGCAGCGCAGAACCGTGGTAATGGCGTGGACCTCTACATAGGACGGTCGCCCTGCCGGAGGCTGTTGCTTCGGCGGCAGGGCGCGACCCGTCCGCACGGCCGTGCGTGTGGGGGCAAGCGCGGTTTGCTTGCCCCCACACGGCTGGCCGTGCAGGGTCGGCGCGTCCCGCCGCCGAAGCAACAATCCTCCGCACTCGCCATCCCGGCGCGGTCAGCGCGGACGCTGTGGCGCGCGGTGGACGTGATTGCGCACGCGGCCCGGACAGCACTGAGGGCAGCGCGTCTTCAGGTGTGGAAGCAGATGCCAGTCGGGATCGGGTGCTTCCGATTTGCCGTTGGCTACGACGGGTCGAACTCGACGCCCGTCTGCGGCTCCATCAGCGCGGAGCGGACGTGGTGCTGGCTCGACGTCGACTTGGGGTCCGACCGCCCAGCTCGGGCGAATCCCGCACCGCGTCGTGACTTCGCCGGCTCTGGCTGCGGTGATCACGCCGGCTGTTCAAGGCCCGCGCAGCTGTTCAAGGCTGTCTCAGGCCGTGGTGCCGGGCACTTGAGCCGGTGGCCTTACCCAGGCCGTCTGGGCAAGGCCACCCGATCACCAGCCCGTCCACTGTCGGTGCAGCGCCGGGTCGGCGTCGGCGCTTCGCGGCCACAGTTACAGCCGGGTCGTCCAGTGCGCGGAGCACGACTTCGGCCTGCGTCGGGTCGCTACGTCACGGTGTGTCGGAGTAGATGTAGAGCTGCCCGTGGTTGATCTCGACTTCGAGGTCCGTCGCCTTCATCAGCTCGATCACCCGCAGGTCTCTTTCTCGATGGCGATGTCGACGCCTTCGTAGTCACCCGATCAGGGCTCCTGTCGGTCGGCGCGCGGTAGGGAGTCGAGTTCGACATCGGCGTGGGCGGTGGCGAGCCGGGCGTGTTCGTCGCGCAGCAGCTCGTGCACGCCTGCCGAGAGCGCCGAGGTGATCGGCCCGGGCACGCCGTACACCCGCCGGCCCAGCGACGCGGCGGTCCGGGCGAGGTGGAGGGCACCGCTGCGCCGACCCGCTTCCACGACCACGGTCGCTCCGCCCAGCGCTGCCAGCAGGCGGTTGCGTGCGACGAACCGGTGTCGCACCGGCGCGGCTCCGATCGGGTACTCGCTGACCAACAGCCCGCCATGCTTGACCACCTTCTCCAGCAGGGCCGCATGTCCGGTCGGATACGCGCGGTCCACGCCGCAGGCCAGCACGACCACGGTGGGCTCGCCGGCGGTCAGGGCGCCGCGGTGGGCGGCTCCCTCGATGCCGTAGGAACCACCGCCCACAACGGTCACCCCGGCCTCGGCGAACCCGAACGCGAGCTCGCCGGCGACATGGATTCCGTAGCCGGTGGCTGCCCGGGTGCCGGTGATGGTCACCGCCGAGCAGGTCAACGTTGCCAGGGACGCGTCACCGTGGACGAACAACGCCAACGGCACGGTCAGGCCCGCGGCGTTGAGGGCGGTGAAGCGTCCACCCGGCCACCCGGTGTCCTCCGGGGTGAGCAGCCGGATCTCGCCTCGGTCCAGAGCGTCGAGGTCGGGCCGGATGTCGACGTCGGGCCGGGTGACTTCGGCGGTCACCGCGGCCGGGGCGTTGCCCGCTCGGATCGCGGCTGCCGCCTCGACCACGCCCACCGTGGCGACGAAGTCATGCACCGCTTGGGCCGGTGGTTCGGTGGCGCGCTGGACGTACAGCAACGCCTTGAGCTCGGATGCGTACAGAGGCATGCTCGATTCCTTTCCAGGTCGGCGAACATGAGAATTCGTTGAAAGCGGCGGCTGTATCGCCGCGGCGTCAGGTCACGTGGGTGTGTGAGATGGGCGCAGTTCACGGTGTTCGACGTGGCACGGCGCGGGATCATCGGCGCGTCTATGCGGTTCCTGATGCCGCGTGGTTCCGCCCAGTCGCAGAGCGGGGGAAGGAACTGCGCGATCGTCGGGAAGCCGAATCCGTCTCGCGGCAGCGGTCTCGACTCCGTTAGCGTGCTCGGCTCGCCAGGGCGGTCGGGTCGAGGATCAGCACACTTTTGTCCCCGCGTAGCAGCCAGCCGCGTCGCGTGAAGTCGGCGAGCGTCTCGTTCACGGTCTTGCGCGCAGCGCCGATCATCTGCGCGATCTCTCTCTGTGTCAGGTCGTGCGTGACCACGAGCATCCCCCGTTTCTCGGTGCCGAACTGCTCGGCGAGGTCCAGGAGCACCGTGGCAAGCCGACCCGACACGTTGTCCGTGATCAGGTCGGTCAACGCCGAGTCGAGGTGTCGCGCCCTGCGGGCCAGCAGGGGGAGGAGGTGCACGGCGATCTGGGGCATGTTGGTGATCCACTGCCTCAGCTCACGACCGTCGATGCTGGCGGCGCGCACCTCGGTCAACGTCGTCGCCGTGCACGTGCGGGGCCCCGGGTCGAAGATCGACAGTTCGCCGAACATGTCGGACGGGCCGCCGATCCCGAGCACGTGCTCTCGTCCGGCGGCCGACGTTCGACCGATCTTCACCTTGCCGGAGTGAAGGACGTAGAGCCGGTCACTCGGGTCGCCCTGCTCGAAGATGATGTGGCCGAGCGGGAAATCGGAGGTGTCGCCGGCTTCGGCGAGGATCGACCGCAGCGGGTGTCCGAGGGACAGTTGGACAAAGGGTCGAGTAGTGGACATCGTGCAAACTCCAGAGGTTCAGCCACGGGCCAGGGCGTCCGCTGGCCGTGTGGCGAGAATGTCGGCGAGGTCGGGGGAGGGCGGCGACGCAGGGTGGCTGAGGCCTGACCGGGTCGTGACGTCACAGGATCCACTCGACGGAGTCGACGATCAGGTCACGGATCCGCTGGGGCGGCATACCGTGGTCGAGTGAGGCTCGCAGCAGACGGGCGAGGTTGTGCTCGGGGTCGGCGGCCAGTGCGCGGTCGACCGCGACCGACGCCAAAGCGCTGTCGCCGCGGCTGTAGGCACCGAACGCCAGCAGGCAGGCTGGCTCGGCGCACGCGGGCGCGGGACAGTGGCGGGTCAACAGCAACCACAGCCTCTCCGCCGCTTGTGCGTGTGGGCCGGTCAGCAGTGACAGGCACGCGTCCCGGACGTACCTGCGGGTGAGCGCGTCGCACGCCTGGACGATGTCCTCGTCGGAGAACGCTTCGTCGCCGTCGGCGACCCGGTCGAGGAAGCGGCGCTTGACCCAGTCGACCCAGCCGTCGCCCACCTCCTCGACGTCCACCGACCTCGAGTTGGCGCGGTGGACTTCCAACAGGGCCGCTCGACGAGTGAGCACGTCGTCGGGGGCGGGGGCGACCTGTGCGGCCAGCGCTTCGCGGCTGGGCAGAGTCGCCAGCCCGCTGGCGACGGCGTGCACCGCGACGATGGAGGTGGTCGGGTCCGGGAGATTCCCGCGGCGCGCGGGATTGTCGTAGTCGAACCACCGGGCGCCCGCGGCGATGTCCGGAGTCCCGAAGAGGTCGAGCGGTAGGCCGGCTGTGGTGAACGCGTCGCGCACGCAGGCCAGCGCGCCGTCGTCGGCCGGTGGGCCGACGATGACCACCGCGACGCTTGTCGCCTGCAGATCATGGGCACTGTGGACGAGGTGCGAGACGACGCGCCGGTGAAGGAAGGGGTCGGTGGCGCGGTCGACCCGGATCGCGTGTCGCAGTTGAGCGTCCTCGAAGAACAAGGTGACGATCGAGTGGGTCGGGTAGAACCCGAGGGCGTACGGTGTTGCGGCGATCAGTTCGCCGGGGTTGGACAGTGTGATCGCGGTGTCGGGAGAGATCTGCCCGTCGTCCGGGCAGCCCGCGGTGTCATCGCTCATGGATAGTCGTCCTTTCGCTATTCGGGTGCAAAGGGCTAGTCCGTCCTGAGTGGACCGAGTCTGTTGTCGATGCGGGCGGGGCCACGTGTTGGGCCCGGCGGGCAGTACGCAGCCGACCGGCCACCGCCCTGTCCTCAGCGGGCGTGCCGGGACGTACCGGGGAGGTGCGTGGGTGGCACACGCGGCCCGGTGTGCCGGGGGTGGAGCGCAGGAAGGTGCGATGTGACGATGGCGGACTCGCCGAAGGCCACCCGGCCGCCCGGGCGGGTCCCGGAGCCGCTGACGTAGATGCCGATGACGATCTCGCCGTCACCGAGATGGCCGCCGACTGCAGCGAGCCCAGCCGACCGTGTGTCCAGGTAGCCACCGATTCGGTGGGCACCGGCAGGTCACACAGCGTGCGAAGGCCTCCTCGCACAGCGATGGCGCCTGCTCGAAGAAGTCTCCGGTGTGGTCGGATTGTGCCGCGGCCCCGCGGTCCGGCGGGGGCGCGCTCGCTTTGCGCTGGGGGTGGTCGGGTGTCAAGTCCGCGGGTGTTCTTGCGTCTCGGAGTTAACCCGGTCCGGCTAGCGTTCTCCGATCATGACCGCCCTCGTGGTGCTGTTCGTGGTCGCCGCCGTGCCGTTGGCGCCGACCGAGG
>NZ_JBEZBW010000052.1:0-57371 GCF_040647305.1 Saccharothrix sp. NPDC042600
GCGGCTACTTCCTGGCCGGCGGCGGGCAGTGGCGGCTGATGCTCGCCATCCCCGGGGCGGCGGGCGGCCGGTGTGGCGGGCGGCCGGTGTGGCGCTGGCGGGTGTGGCGCCGGCGGGTGTTGAGCGTGCCGGGGTCAGGGGTGGGCGGTTGCGAGGAGGGCGAGGGCGGCGGTGCGGGCGTGGGTGCCCACCGCTTCCGGGCCGTGTTGGTCGGCGACGATGGTCGCGCCTTCCAGGAGCATGAGCAGTTGGCGGCCGACGGCGTCCGGGTCGGCGCACTCCGCCCGGCGCGCGATGTCGGTCAACAACGCCAAGTGCTTGTTCAGGTGTCGGGACGTGATGGCGCGCACGCGTGGCGCGTGGTGTTGGGCTGCCGCGTTCACCAGGGCGCACCCCCGGAACGTGGGCTCGGAGTACCAGGCCCGCAACGCGTCGAACACCGCGGCCAAGCGAGCGGCGGCGGAGTCCCCGGCGGCCTCCGCGGCGTCGGCCAACCAGCGGGTCACGCGCTCGCTGCGCAGCTCCAGCACGGCGTCCACCAGGTCGTCCTTGGTGCCGAAGTGCCGGTAGAGGGTCTCCTTGGACACCCCGATCAAACCGCACAACTCGGCCACCCCCACCCCGTCCAGACCGCGCTCGTAGAACACACGGGTGGCGGCGTCGAGGATCGCCGCACGGGTGCGGGCGGGATCGACGGTGGAGCCTTTCGCCACGGGCACGGACCAGATCGTACCGCTCGGTTCGATCCGCCTGTTAGCGTGATCGTACCGATCGGTTCGATCTGCTGGAGGTGGCATGGGCCGGGACGGAGCGGTGACAACTCGTTTCGCAGTGGCGGCAAGGCTGTCGTTGGGGACCGCTTCCGCGCTCGGCTTCGCGCGTTTCGCGTATGGGCTCGTGCTGCCGGGAATGCGTGATGATCTCGGCTGGACGCTCGCCGCAGCGGGCGCGATGAGCACCGCCAACGGGCTCGGCTACCTGGTCGGCGCACTCGCCGCCGCGCCACTGGTCCGCCGCCTCGGCACGACCGCCGCGTTCCGCTGGGGCATGGCGACCACCGCGCTCACCCTCGCGGGCATCGCCGTCAGCGCCGACTTCACCGTCCTGCTGGTGGTCCGGGCCGCGTCGGGGGTGTCCGGCGCGCTGGTGTTCGTGACCGGCGGGGTGATCGCGGCGCGGGCGAACGTGCTGACCGTGTACTTCGCGGGCGCGGGCCTCGGGATCGTGGTCAGCGGCGCGACGATCCCCGCGCTCGGCGACCACTGGCGCGTCGTCTGGCTCGGCATGGGGCTCGCCGCCGCGCTCGCGACCGCGATCTCCTGGACCGCCGCCCGCACCGAGGACGCGCCCGGCGACGCAGGGGGGAAGGCCGACCTCCGCGCGCTGGCGCCGGTCGCCGTGGCCTACGCGCTGTTCGCCGTCGGGTACATCACCTACATCACGTTCCTGTCCGCCTACCTCGCCGACCGCGGCACACCGGTCGTGGGCGTGGCGTTGACGTGGACCGTGCTCGGGCTGGCGGTGGTGTGCGCGCCGGTGCTGTGGGACCGGCCGTTGCGGACGTGGCCGGGTGGACGGGCGTTGGCGGCGGTCCTCGCGTTGCTGGGTGCGAGCGCGGCACTGGCGTTGACGGGCGCGGTGGTGCCCTCGGCGGTGTTGTACGGGTTGACGTTCATGTGCGTGCCGGCGGCGGTGACGGTGTTGATCAAGGCGCGCGCCGCCGACCCGACGGCGACGCTGGCCGCGTTCACGACGGTGTTCGCCGCCGGGCAGACGGTCGGGCCGTGGTTGGCCGGGCTGGTGGCGGACCGGACCTCCACCGACGCGACCCTGGTGTGGACGGCGGTGCTGTGCTGGGCGGGCGCGGCCGTGGCGCTGGCGGTGCGCCCGGAAAACCAGCGGGACCGGGAAACCGAGCTGCGGAGACGAGCGGCCGGTCGCTAGCGGACCCGGCCGACGCCCGCGTAGACGCCGCGCGCCGGGCCGTCCGGGTCGGTGACGCCGGGTTCCGGGCGCCACAGGTCGGCGTCCACCAGGCCCGGCTCGACCAGGTCCAGTCCGGCGAACAGCGGCGCGACCCGGTCCAACGGCCGGAAGAACATGGGGTTCGGGCTGTTCGCCATCGTCTCGGCCACCTGCGCCATGCTCTCGGCGTCGAAGTCGGCGGTCAGGTGCGAGATCGCCGCGAAGCTGCCCGCGGGCAGCGCCGACAGGTACCGCCCGACCAGCCCGGCCGGGTCCCGGTGGTCGGGCACGAAGTGGAACACGGCCACCAGCAGCAGCCCGACCGGCTCGTCGGTGGCCAGCAGCGCCCGCACGGCCGGGTCGGCCAGCACGGTGTCCGGGTCGGTCAGGTCCGCCTCGACCACGGCCGTCCGCTCGTCACCGTCGAGCAGCAGCCGGCTGTGCGCGACCGCCACCGACTCGAAGTCCACGTACACGACCCGGCTCTCGGGGTTGGCGTCGCGCGCGATCTCGTGCACGTTGCCGACCGTCGGGATGCCCGAGCCCAGGTCCAGGAACCGCGTGATCCCCTGCTCCGCCAGGTACCGCACGGCCCGCCGCAGGAACGCCCGGTTCGACCGGGCCACGCGGCGCGCGTTGGGCAGCACCTGCTCGATGCGCGCGGCGGCGGCGCGGTCGGCGGCGAAGTTGTGGCCGCCGCCGAGCAGGAAGTCGTAGACGCGCGCGGCCGACGGCCGGGTCGTGTCCGTCTCGTCGGGCACCCAGGTGGTCTGGTCGGGCAGCCAAGCGCTGGTGTCGGTCACGTCGTCCCCCGGCGAACTCGCGTCGATCACGGCGCGCCCACCCTAGCGGTCCGGCTGCGCGGCTCCGTGCCGGCGGCCATGCTGGGACGCGTGACCGTTGAGCAGACACCGCCGTGGTGGACCTCCGCCGTCGTCTACCAGATCTATCCGCGCAGCTTCGCCGACTCCGACGGTGACGGCATCGGCGACCTGAACGGCATCACCGCGAAGCTCGACCACCTGGCCCGCCTGGGCGTGGACGTGGTGTGGCTGTCGCCGGTGTACGCCTCGCCGCAGGCCGACAACGGCTACGACATCTCGGACTACCAGGACATCGACCCGGTGTTCGGCACGTTGGCCGACTTCGACCGCCTGCTGTCCGAGGTGCACGCCCGCGGCATGAAGCTGATCATGGACCTGGTGGTCAACCACACCTCCGACGAGCACCCGTGGTTCGTGGAGTCCCGGTCGTCCAGGGACAACCCGAAGCGCGACTGGTACTGGTGGCGACCGCCGCGGGAGGGGTTCGCGGCCGGTGAGCCGGGGGCGGAGCCGACCAACTGGGAGTCGTTCTTCTCCGGCCCGACCTGGACCCTGGACGAGCCGACCGGCGAGTACTACCTGCACCTGTTCGACCGCAAGCAACCGGACCTGAACTGGGAGAACCCGGAGGTCCGGCAGGCGGTCTACGCCATGATGCGGTGGTGGCTGGACCGCGGCGTGGACGGCTTCCGCATGGACGTCATCAACGTGATCTCCAAGGACCCGGACCTGCCCGACGGCGCGCTCACCGGCACCAGCGGCCTGGGCAACGGCTACCCGCACTACGGCACCCGGCCGCGCGTCCACGACTTCCTGCAGGAGATGCACCGCGAGGTCTTCGAGGGCCGCGACGGCGAGTACCTCACGGTGGGGGAGATGCCCGGCGTCACGTGGGAGCAGGCGCGGCTGTTCACCGACCCCGCGCGGCGCGAGGTGGACATGGTGTTCCAGTTCGAGCACGTGGCGCTGGACCACGGACCGGGCGGCAAGTTCGACCCGAAACCGCTGGACCTGCGCGACTTGAAGGCGTCCCTGGGCCGGTGGCAGACCGCGTTGCGCGACGTCGGCTGGAACTCGCTGTACTGGAACAACCACGACCAGGCCCGCGTGGTGTCCCGGTTCGGCGACGACGGCCGGTACTGGCGCGAGTCGGCGACCGCGCTGGCCACCGTGCTGCACCTGCACCGCGGCACGCCGTACGTGTACCAGGGCGAAGAACTCGGCATGACCAACGCGAGGTTCACCGGCCTGGAAGACCTGCGCGACGTCGAGTCGCTCAACCACTACCGGCACGCGGTCGCCGCGGGAATGCCGCCCGAGACCGTGCTCGACGGCATCCACCGCATGGGCCGCGACAACGCCCGCACCCCCGTCCAGTGGGACGCCTCACCGCAGGCGGGCTTCACCACCGGAACCCCGTGGATCGCGGTCAACCCCAACCACGCCTGGCTCAACGCGCAGGCCCAGTACGACGACCCGACCTCGGTGTTCCACCACTACCGCCGCCTGATCGAGTTGCGGCACACCATGCCGGTGGTGGCGCTGGGCGACTTCCACATGCTGCTCGCCGACCACCCGCACATCTACGCCTACCAACGGGAACTGGACGGCACCCGCCTGCTGGTGGTCGCGAACCTGTGCGGCGGCGAGCAGTCCGCCGAGCTGGACTGGCCGGACGCGGAGCCCGTGCTGTCCAACACCGGGGAACTCCGGCGCGAGAACGGGAAGATCACGCTGGGGCCGTGGGAGGCGCACGTCCTCGTCGGTTAGTCCACAAAGGACTGGGCCGCCCCGGAGCGTTCGGGGCGGCCCAGGCGACGCTACGCCGTTCAGCTCAAGCGTCGTCGTCCGTACATGCCGGCCGCCAGGCTGACGCCGACCGCCGCCAGCGCGACCTGGATGATGACCTCGATCCAGTCGATGCCGCGCGTGTCGCCGACGCCCAGGGCGTTGGCGATGAACGTGCCGATGAACGCGGCGACGACACCGACGAGGATGGTCAGCCAGATCGGGATGCTCTGCCGGCCCGGCAGCACCAGTCTGCCGAGCGCACCGATGATGAGGCCGACGACCAGCGCGCTGATGATCCCGGTCACCGTCATGGTCCGTCTCCTTCCCGAGCTTTCGTGTTGAGCCGCCTGTACCCCGGGGCGGCTCGAATCATGCGTCCATCGCCCGGGTGTCACGGGGCGGAGCCACCGGGTCACTCCCGTCGGACTGCCCGGCGTGCATCCGGCGGCCCCGCTCCAGCTCGGCGTCCAGCTCCGCGCCCAGCAGCAGGGCGAGGTTCGAGATCCACAGCCACACCAGGAAGATGATCACCCCGGCGAGCGAGCCGTAGGTCTTGTTGTAGGAGCCCGCGTTGGCCACGTACAGCGCGAACCCCGTCGAGGCCACCGCCCACGCGAGCACCGCGAGCATCCCGCCCGGCGTGATCCACAGCCACGACGGCTGCCGCACGTTCGGCGACGCCCAGAACAGCAACCCGATCGCCAGGCTGGCCAACAGGAACAGCACCGGCCACTTCGCGATGTCCCACACCGTCACGAACGTCGAGCCCAGGCCCAGCGCCTCGCCCAGCCACTCGGCGACCCCGCCGGTCAGCGTGACGCCCAGGCCGGTCAGCGCCAGCAGCACCACGACGCCGATGGTCAGCGCGAGGCGCAGCGGGATGACCTTCCAGAACGGCCGGCCCTCCTCGACGTCGTAGATCGAGTTCGCCGCGCGCATGAACGCGCCCACGTAGCCGGACGCCGACCACAGGGCGGTGACCAGGCCGACGATCGCGAGCGGTCCGGCGATCGCGCTGGACTTCTGGAGGTTGTCGATGGCGCCGATGATCAAGTCCTTGGCCTCGCCCGGTCCGAGCAGGTCGAGACTGTCCTTGATGGACTGCGTGGCGTCGGGTCCGAGGAGCCCCAGCAACGAGGTCAGCAACAGGATGCCGGGGAACAGCGACAGCACCGCGTAGTAGGTGAGCGCGGCGGCCCAGTCGGTGAGGTTGTCGTCGTTGAACTCCTTGACCGTCCGCTTGAGCACGGCCCACCAGGAGCGCTTGGGCAGGTCGGTCGGTGCGTCGGGTGCGTGCGCCATGCGAGACGGGTTACCCGGGCCGGCCGCGCGTACACGCCAGTCGAGACACGAAACATCCGCGAAACCCCTGGCTGGCGGTCGAATGGCGGACGGATAGTGGGCCGGCGTCCCGGCCGTCGAGGAGAAGAGGTGCACGGATGCGGTGGAGAACCGTTCTGCTGACCACGGGTTTGCTGCTGGGGCTCACGACCGGAACGGCGGGCGCCGAGGGCGCGGAGATCGTGGACTCGACCCGCCACGGCGGGCGCACGGTCGCGTTCACCTTCGACGACGGGCCGAACCCGGTCGACACGCCCCGGTTGCTGCGGGTGCTGCGCCAGCACCGCGTCAAGGCCACGTTCTGCCTGTGGGGTGAGCGGGTCGAGCAGCACCCGGAGGTGGTGCGGGCGATCGTCGCCGACGGGCACAAGCTGTGCAACCACAGCTGGTCCCACGACGACCTCGGGTCGGCGACGCCCGAGCAGGTCAGGGCCGACCTCGAACGCACGTCCGCCGCGATCAACCGCGTGGTGCCCGGGGTGCCGATCCGGTACTTCCGCGCTCCTTACGGCAGTTGGGGTGCGACGCCGGAGGTCGCCGCGTCGCTGGGCATGACGCCGTTGGGCTGGCGGCTGGCGATCGGCGACTGGGACCCGCCGCCCAGCACGGACGAGTTGGTGCGGCGGTTGCGCGACGGCATCACCGAGGGGGCCGTGGTCTTGATGCACGACGGTCCGGCCAACCGGGCGAACACCGTTGACGCCGTGGACCGGATCGTGCCGGAGCTGCGGCGCGCCGGGTACCGGTTCGACCGGCCCGCGCGGTGAGGTCGGTCGTGCGGCGGTGGGGTCTGTTGGCGGTCCTGCTGCTCCTGGTGCCGGTCCCGGTCGGGTCGGCGGTCGCGGGCGGGTCCTCGTGGGTCGGGGCGTGGGGGACGTCGCCCACCGGCGTGCCCGCGTCGGACACCACGACGTTCGAGGACCAGACGTTGCGGCAGGTCGTGCACCTGTCCACCGGTGGGCGGCAGGTGCGGGTGCGGCTGTCCAACGAGTTCGGCACGCAGCCGCTGGTGATCGGCGAGGCGCGGGTGGGTCGGGGCGCCGGCGGGTCCGCGGTCGTGCCCGGGACCGACCGGCGGCTGACGTTCGGCGGGCGCGGGTCGGTGACCGTGCCGGCGGGGGCGCCGGTGGTGAGCGACCCGGTGTCGTTGACCGTCGCCGCCGACTCGGACCTGGTGGTCAGCGTTTACCTGCCGGTGCGGGTCGCGGCGACGACCGTGCACGCTTTCCCTTACCAGGACGGGTACGTGGCGGCGGGGAACGTCGCTGCGCAGCCGGCCATCACGCCGACGGCGGTGCTGGGCAAGTGGCACTTCCTGACCGGGGTGAGCGTGTCCGGTGGCGGGTCGACGGTGGTGGCGTTCGGCGACTCCATCACCGACGGCGCGGAGACCACGCGCGGGGCGAACCGGCGGTGGCCGGACGTGCTGGCGCGGCGGTTGCACGGTCGGACGGGCGTGGTGAACGCGGGCATCAGCGGCAACCGCCTGCTGCACGACCCGAACCCGCCCGCCGGGCACCCGGCGGAGAACTACGCGGCGTACTTCGGCCAGTCGGCGCTGCGGCGGTTCGACCGGGACGTGCTGGCCCGACCCGGCGTCGGTCACGTGGTCGTCCTGCTGGGCGTGAACGACCTGGGTCACCCCGGCACCGTCGCGCCGCCGTCGGAAGCCGTGACCGCCGAGGACATCATCACCGCGCACCGGCTGTTGATCGCCCGCGCGCACGCCGCGGGCCTGCGGATCATCGGCGGCACGATCACGCCGTTCAAGGGTGACACGTTCGGCTTCTACAGCCCGGCGAACGAGGCGGCGCGGCAGGCGGTCAACCACTGGATCCGGACGTCCGGCGAGCACGACGGGGTGGTCGACTTCGACGCGGCCCTGCGCGCGCCCGCCGACCCGGAACGGTTGCGCGCGGAGTACGACAGCGGCGACCACCTGCACCCGAACGACGCCGGCATGGCCGCGATGGCCGCGGCCGTGCCACTGCACCTGCTGCGCTGAGCGCTTCGTCGCGGTGCGGTTGTTCCCCTCCGATCCGGCGTGGGGTCCTCAACGCGGAGGACCCCACGCCGCCTCCCCGTCCGGGTCCTATACTTCGCGGGACTTTTTCGGGGGATTGCGGTGGGTGTGCGAAGCGACGAGTTCTTCCGGGTCGTGAACGGGCTCGCGGAGGTCAAGCGCGGGGAGAGCGGGACGTACAGCTCGTTCAGCGTGCGGGGCAAGAAGTTCGGCTACTACTGGCCGCGCACGCAGACCGTGGGGCTGAAGCAGACCCTGTCGGAGCAACTGGCGCTGGTGGCCGAACGCCCGGACGTGTTCGAGGAGCAGTTCACGGCCGGCGGCTTCGGCTGGGTGGTCGTGTACCTGGAGAAGATCGACCTGCGAGAACTGACGGAACTCGTCTTCGAGGCCTGGCGCCTGACCGCGCCGGAAGACCTGGTAGCCGAAGCCGAAGACCCGGCCCACCTGACGAAGTGACTTTCGAGCCGGCGCAGACACCCGCCGGCCAGACGGGCGGCGCGGCGTGACGGGCGGCGCGGCGCGGCGTGACGGGCGGCGCGGACTGGCGGGGTCCCGGTCCGCGCGCGACTCGCGACTCCCGGCCCGAGTTCTCGCGGCTGCCCGACCCGTGACTGCCCGCCTCTCGGGCCCGGGAGCGCCACCCTCCGTCATCAGCCCGCCCGGCCTCGGCGGCTCGGGTGTCCGGTCCGTGGGTCCAGGGGGCCGTCGACCGCGCTCCTTGTTTACGGGACGCGTGAGTCGGCGTTTGGTCGCGGATCCTGTCATTCACACGATTGGGTGATGCCTGTTTCTGCTGGTCAGAGGCGGTTTCGGAGCCCAACGGCCAAGAGCTTGGCGCGGCACCCGCCCCTCCCCGAGGGGCGCTCGCCGGAAGAAATTTCCGGGCTTGTGGCTGGTGACTTTGGCGCGCTCATGCAGTAGACATGCCCCTGGTGCCCAAAGTTGCGCAGAAAGGGGTTGTAGTGAGCAACTCTGAGCGACAATCGCGCAGAAAGCTGCGGAAGGTCTGGAAGGTCGGGGTCGCTGCGGCCTTGGTGGTGTCGTTGTCACCCGCCCCACCGGCCGCCGCCGCGGGCGGGGAACTCGGGGCCGTCACCGGGTTCGTCGCCGACCAGGCCACCTACACGCTCGACGCCGGCGCGGCGAAGGTGCGCGTGTCCTTCCTGGCCGATGACGTCTTCCGGATCTGGCTCGCCCCCGACGGCACGTTCACCGACCCGGCGAACACCGCGCCCGAGGACCCGTCGCAACCCTCCTCGAACATCGTCGTCAAGAACGACTACCCCACCCCGACCACGCGCTGGTCCGACCGGGGCGACCACTACTCCCTGCGCACCGCCAAGGCCGAGGTCCGCGCGCGCAAGAACCCGCTCCGCTTCTCCCTCCACCGCCTCGACGGCTCGACGATCTGGTCCGAGGTCAAGCCCCTCACCTGGACCGACACCGCCACCACCCAGACGCTGGCGCGCCAAGCCACCGAGCAGTTCGTCGGCGGCGGCATGCAGAACGGTCGGTTCTCGCACCGCGGCCAGACCATCCGGATCTCGCGCGACTTCAACTGGACCGACGGCGGCAACCCCAACGCCTCGCCCTACTACATGAGCACCGCCGGCTACGGCGTCCTGCGCAACACGTTCGCCCCGGGCTCCTACGCGTTCACCGAACCGCTCGCCACCAGGCACGACGAGAAGCGGTTCGACGCGTACTACTTCGTCGGCGACATGAAGACCTCGCTCGACCGCTACACCGAACTCACCGGCCGCCCCTTCCTGCCCCCGCTCTACGGCATGGAGTACGGCGACTCCGACTGCTACAACCGCGGCCACTACCGCCCCGGCCTCGACCCCGACCCCGGCAACGACTGGAAGTACCACCCGGAGAAGGAAGTCACGCCGGACGCGGCGAAGATCGCCCAGAAGTTCGTCGACAACGACATGCCCCGCGGCTGGATGCTCGTCAACGACGACTACGGCTGCGGCTACAGCGACGATCGCGACGCCTACATCCCCAACCCCAACCAGGGCGGCGTGGAGAAGTACGTCGGCACCCGCGACGTCGAAGCCCTCAAGAGCACCGGTGACGCGTTGCGCGACAAGGGCATCGAGATGGGCCTGTGGACCGAAGCCGCGCTCGACCGGCAACCCGAGGAGGTCGGCCACGCGGGCGTGCGGGTGCGCAAGCTCGACGTCGCCTGGGTCGGCCCCGGCTACCGGCACGCGCTGTCGGCGTGCGACACCGCCCACCGCGGCATCGAGCAGCACAGCGACGCCCGCGGCTACAGTTGGATGGTCGAGGGCTGGGCGGGCGCGCAGCGGTGCGCCGTGCAGTGGACCGGCGACCACAGCGGCACGTTGGACAACATCAAGTGGCAGATCCCGGCGATCCACGGCTCCGGCAACTCCGGCATCGCCTACGCCGCCGGCGACATCGACGGCATCTTCGGCGGCAGCGCCACCAGCTACGTGCGCGACCTGCAGTGGAAGGCGTTCAACCCCGCCCTGATGACGATGAGCGGCTGGTCGACGCCGAAGTTCAAGCAGCCGTGGGCCTACGGCGAGCCGTACACCGCGATCAACCGGCAGTACCTCAAGCTGCGGGAACGGCTCCTGCCCTACTTCTACAGCTACGCGGCCGTTGCGCACCGCACCGGCGCGCCGATCAACCGGTCGCTGATCCTGGAGTACCCGAACGACCCCAAGACCTGGGACGACACCACCAAGTACCAGTTCCTGGCGGGCAAGGAGTTCCTGGTCGCGCCGGTGTTCACCGACAGCGAGGTCAAGAACGGCGTCTACCTGCCCGAGGGCACGTGGATCGACTACTGGTCCGGTCGCCTGCACAAGGGCCCGACCACGCTCAACGGCTACCACGCCCCGCTGGACCGGCTGCCGCTGTTCGTCAAGGCGGGCGCGGTGGTGCCGATGTGGCGGGACGGCATCAACGGCCACGCCGAGCAGCGGCCCGGCGACCGCGTGACCCTCGACGTCTACCCGAAGGGCCGGTCGTCCTTCGAGCTGTACGAGGACGACCGCGTCACCCGCGCCCACCGCGAAGGCGCGTCGGCCACGCAGAAGTTCGAGGTGATCGCGCCGACCACCGGCCGGGGTGACGTCGTCGTGCGCATCGGCCGCAGCGAAGGCGACTACGCGGGCAAGCCCGCCCAGCGCCCGTACGAGCTGACCGCGCACACCGGCACCAAGCCCGGAGCGGTCGTCGTGGACGGCAAGGCCCTGCGGCCACTGTCCAAAGCGGACTACGCGAGCGCCGAGACCGGTTGGTACTACGACGAGTCTGACCGTGGCGGTGTCGTGAACGTCAAGACCGCGGCCGTCTCGACGGACCGGCAGGCGACCGTCGTGCTGTCCGGCGCCAGCGCGGTGGGCGGACCGCACGCGTCCGACTCGTTCGGCGTCACCGAGCTGGCCGCGCCGGACCTGTGGAACGCGCCCGGCCAGGTCACCGAGGTGACCGCGAGCTTCCGCAACGACTCCACCGCGGTCATGCGGGACGTCACGCTCGGCTTGACCCTTCCGGAGGGTTGGACCGCGCGGGGTGGGGCGGAGTTCCGCTGGGTCGTGCCGGGGCAGACCGTGCAGCGCAAGATCGCCGTCACGCCGAGCGGCAAGGCGGGCCAGTTCACCATCGGTGTGAAGGCCGGCTACACCGCGCGAGGCGCGCAATACGAGAGCACGGCCGTGGCGAGCGCGTTGGTGCCGTTCGGGTCGGTGGGCGAGGCGGCGGACACCGTCGGCATCACCGACGCGAAGACCTTCGCCGCCGGGAAGTTCGACCCCGACGGCAACAGCTTCGCGGCCGAACTGCTCGCGGAGAAGGGGTACGCGCCCGGCGCGAAGGTCACCGCGAACGGCGCGGAGTTCACCCTCCCGGCCGGCGCGCCCGGCACGCCGAACATGGTGAAGGGCACCAACCTGCCGATCCTGGTGTCCGGCAAGGGCGGTCACCTCGCGTTCCTCGCGTCCGGGGCCAGCACCAACGCCACCGGGTCGGTCACCGTGCTCTACACCGACGGGACCGAGTCGCGGCACAGCCTCCAGGTGCCCAACTGGTCGTTCCAGGACGCGGGCACGGGCGGCGCGAAGCTCGCCGTGTCGGTGAAGGGCCGCAACACCCCGACCGGGCCGGCGAACACCGACGTGGACTACCGGCTGTTCTACAACACCGTCGAGCTGACGCCCGGCAAGACCGCGCGGGCCGTGAAGCTGCCCGTCGGCACGTCGATCGGCTTCTTCGCGGCCACCGTCCACGACCGGCCGCTGCCGCCCGCGCCGAAGGGCGAGGCGTGGGTCAGCGACCTGGAGTGGATCAACGCCACCAACGGCTGGGGTCCCGTGGAACGCGACCGCAGCAACAACGAGAGCGCCGGCGGTGACGGAAAGCCGTTGACGCTCAACGGCGTCGTCTACACCAAGGGCCTCGGCGCGCACGCCGTGTCGGACGTGAAGGTCAACCTCGGCGGCACGTGCTCGCGGTTCACCGCGAAGGTCGGCGTGGACGACGAGATGGCCGACCGTGGCTCGGTCGTGTTCAAGGTGGTCGTGGACGGGGTGGAGAAGTACGCCTCGCCCGTGCTGACCGGGAACTCGGCGACGGTGTCGGTGGACGTCGATGTCACCGGCGGCAAGGTGCTCGACCTCGTGCTGGGTGACGGCGGGAACGGGATCGGCAGCGACCACGGCGACTGGGCGGACGCGAAGCTGACCTGCGCGCCTTAGACATCGGGTATGAGATCCGGCAGGGGCCGCGCGGCTTGCGCGGCCCCTGCCGTTCGTCGCGTGCGGCGGGTGTGGCTGGTCAGGTGCGGGGGCGCCAGCGCTTCCAGACGGCGGTGGCTTCGGCGCGGGGCTTGCCGTCCCAGACCAGGGTCACGTCCACGGTGATCTGCGGTTCGGCCGCCTCCTTGACCACCGCGCGCAGCTCGACCGCGTCGTGCAGCGGCGACGGGCGCAGGTAGCGCACGTCCAGACCGGCCGTCACGTACGACAGCGCCGCGTCACCCAGGGGCGGCCAGCCCTGGCGTTCGGCCTCCAGCATCACCGCGGCGGCGCTGTGGCAGTCCAGGACGGTGCCGATGATGCCGCCGTTGAGGTAGCCCAGGCCGTTGTCGTGCTCGGGCCACGGCGTGAACGACGCGATGACCACGCCGTCCGGACCGGGGTAGCTGCGCAGCCGGAGCCCCTTGTCGTTGGCCTGCCCGCAGCCGAAGCACGGCAGCGTCGGGTAGAGGCGTTCCTGGATGCTGGTCAGAGCGGTGCTGGTCACGGCGTCCAATGTAGGCGGCCACCGCAGCGTCACCGGCCCGAGACGCCTGGTAGCGGGACCAGGAGGTCTTCCTCCGCGGTGAGCACCGGCGAACTCGGCTCTCGCGGCGGTGGCGGCGGCGCGGTCGTGGACGTCGAACACGGCGGTCGGGGGGTCTCGGGTTCGATCGCGGCCGTGTCCAACACGGCGGTCGGGGGGTCTCGGGTTCGATCGCGGCCGTCCGGGTGAGCACGCCCCCGAAGCCGTCCCGCCCGGCCCCTCATGTCCCCGACATGACCGGTCACTTGATCGGAACAGCCGCTTTCGGCCGATTCGCTGATCGTCGCGGCGGGGTACCCCTACCTGACGCGGTTGCTCCCGGGGCTGGGCGGTGGTTGCGGTGGAGGACGTGGACTTCGACGACACGACGGCCCGCGAACTGCGCCGTTACGTCGAGCGGATCGGCGACGCGCTGGACCTGTCCGGCGAGTGCTGGTGCTACGACGCCAGTCCGCCCGCCACCGCGTACCTGGCGCTGGAGGGGCGGCTGCCCTCCCACCCCGACCGCGACGTGGCCCTGGTGTGGGACGAGCGGCAGGGGTGGTCGGTGGCGGTGGAGACCGGCTGCGGCGAGGACCTGCTGGTCGTGGCGGACCTGCCGGGCGTGGTCCCGCGGGTGGAGGTGGTGGCCCGGTTCGCGACGCGCCTGCTGCACGGCGACCCGCCGCCCGACCCCGCTCCCGAGTGCGAGGGCCCGAGCCTGCTGGCGCGGCTGCGGGCGGCCAACCGGGCGGAGGTCCTCGCGCCGGTGTCCGTGCACAGCACGCGGCGGCGGGACGCGATCGTGACCATGGTGTCCGGGGAGATCGACGCGGCCACGGTGGACGTGGTGCGGGCGGAACTGGTGGCGCAGCTGGGCAACCGGCCGTCGTCGCTGGTGATCGACCTCGCCGACGTGGACTTCCTGGGCGCGCGGGGTATCGCGATGCTGATCGACGTGCACCGGCGGGCGCTGCGCGCGCACGTGCCGGTGACCGTCGTGGTCACGACCGCCCGCGTGCTCAAGCCGATCCGGGCGACCGACGCCGACCACGTCCTGAACATCTGCCCGCCGGCCCGCAGCGAAGGGGCGTGATCGCGCGTCGAGCCGCGCCCGACGGGGTAAACGACCGGCATGACGAGAGGTCGTGTCGCGGTGTTCGCACCGTCGCCGGAGTTGACCGTGACCGTGGAGCAGCTCGACGGGCAGCCCGACATCCACATCCACGCCGGCGGGCAGGGCGTGTGGGTGTCGCGCATGATCCGGTCCCTCGGGGTGGACGTGGTGGTGTGCGCGGCGCTGGGCGGGGAGACCGGGGAGGTGCTCGGTCACCTGATCGGGGTGGACCTGAAGGTGCGCGAGGTGGCCGCGCGCAACGGCGGCTACGTGCACGACCGGCGCGACGGCGCGCGGGACGAGGTGGTCCGGATGCCCGCCGACGCGCTGACCCGCCACGAGCTGGACGACCTGTACGAGATGACGCTGGTCGAGGCGTTGTCGGCGGGGGTCGCGGTGCTCAGCGGACCGGCCGAGGAGGACGCGCCCGTGCCCGACTCGGTGTACGAGCGGCTCGCGCGCGACCTCGGCGGCAACGGCTGCACCGTGGTGGTGGACCTGTCCGGTGACCGGCTCGCCGCGGCGCTGGCCGGTGGGCCGGCGGTGGTGAAGGTCAGCCACGAGGAGCTGGTGGCCGACGGGTTGGCCGCGTCCGACGAGCTGCGCGACCTGGCGAAGGCGTGCCGGGAGGTGGCGGCGACGGGGGCCGAGGCGGTGGTGGTGTCGCGGGCGTCGGACGACACGTTGGCGCTGGTCGAGGGCGAGTTCCTGCTGGTGTCGTCGCCGGAGCTGACCCCGGTGGACACCCGCGGCGGCGGGGACTCGATGACGGCCGGGTTGGCGGCCGGGCTCGCGCGGGGTGAGTCGCTGGTGGACGCCGTGCGGTTGGGCGCGGCGGCGGGCGCGGTGAACATCACCCGGCACGGGCTGGGGTCGGGCAGCGGCGACGTGGTGCGCGAGCTGGTCGGCCGGGTGCGGATCGAGCGGTGGGAGGACGGGTGAAAGGCGCACGGCGAGCGGTGGGAGGACGGGTGAAGGCGCACGGCGAGCGGTGGGAGGACGACGGGTGAAGGCGTTGATCACGAACGACGACGGGATCGACTCGCCGGGGCTCGCGGCCCTGGCGCGGGGCGCGGTGGCGCACGGCTGGCAGGTCGTGGTCGCCGCGCCGGCGCGGGAGTCCAGCGGCACGAGCGCGGGGCTGACCGCCGCCGAGGACGAGCGGCGGGTGGAGGTCGAGCGGCGGTCGTTGCCCGGGCTGGCCGGCGTGCCCGCCTACGCCGTGGCCGCGCACCCCGGGCTGATCGCGCTGGTCGCGTCGCAGGGCGCGTTCGGCGAGCCGCCGGACGTCGTGCTGTCCGGGGTGAACCGGGGCGCGAACGTCGGGCGGGCGGTGCTGCACTCGGGCACCGTCGGCGCGGCGCTCACGGCGGCCATCAACGGCGCGCGGGCGCTGGCGGTGTCGCTGGACGTGGGTCTGGAGCCGGGTGACCTCCTGCACTGGGACACGGCGGTGACCGTGGCCGCGGGACTGTTCGACCGGCTCGCGGAGCTGCCGCCGGGCGTGACGCTCAACCTGAACGTGCCCAACCGGCCGGAGTCCGGTCCGCCGCGCACGGCCGGGCTGGCGGAGTTCGGCATGGTGCGCAGCCGGGTCAAGGAGACCGACGACGGCTCGATCCGGCTGACCACCGTGGTGGTGGAGGGCGAGCTGACGCCGGGCAGCGACGCGGCCCTGCTCGCCGAGGGGCACGCGACGCTGACCGCGCTGCGCTCGGTGGCCGAGGACCCCGACGTCCGGCTCTAGCGAGCCCGGGTCGGTCGCGGACGCGTCGGGTCAGGGCCGGTGCCGCAGGCGCACGGACGTGATCGCGTGGGGCTCGACGCCGATGTCGGTCAGGTCGTGCACCGGGAACGTGCGGTCCACGACCGGTGTCGGCGGGTCGGGCGGGCCTCTCGTGTCGTGGCCGGGTCAGGTCGGCCAGTCGTGGGTCGCGTAGCGGGTGACCAGGGCCGCGTGGGACAGGGGTGTGGACACGTCGTCCACGTCCCCGTTGGTCGTGTAGTCGAGCAGGATCACCTTGCGGTCTGTGGACAGCGTGCGCAGCCGGTCCACCAGGTCGGGGACGCGGTGTTCAAGCACCCAGCGGTAGGTCGGCAGGTAGATCTCGCGCCGCGCGGCGCGGTAGTCCAGGAGGGTGGAGCCGTGCAGGCCCGCGCGGTGGCCCCGCACGGGCCCGTGTTTGCGGACCGTGCGTTTGAGGCCCTTCATGGTGGTCCTGGACAGCTTGCCCACGTCCACGTCCGCCCCCTCGAACACTTTCAGCGCTTGCCAGATCCCTTCCACCGACGCTCCCTCCGCGTCGGGCGTGAACGGCACCGGGATGCCGCCGTGCGGGTAGAACGGGCTCAGCCGCACCCACGGCTCGGGCCCACGGGACGTCACGTCCAGCACCACGGCGTCCTCCGAGGTCGGCCGCCGCCGCTTGTTCGCCACTTCGATCGTCATCACGCACCCCTTCCGGTCACGAACTCGGTCATGGGTGAGGATGCCGGCGGGGTACGACAATTCCCGGGCGGTTGCCGGGGAGGAACCGGGGAACCCGGTCGGTATGGACGAGTTGCCGCCCCCTGCCCCGCCCCGCAGCGCGTTGACGTTGCGGTTGTGGCTGGCGGGGTTCGGGGTGCTGCTCAACGCCGGGGTCGCCGTGCTGCTGTGGCGGGCGGACTACCGCGGGTTGGCGGTGTTCCTGGTCCTGATCGCCGTGGGGCTGGTGGTGGACTTCGCCTGGGTGGTGCACCGCAAGCGGCGCGGCGACCCCGGGTGACCGCCGCGGCGGTCGGGTCAGTGGGTGTGGGCGAGGATCGCCGCGCGCATGGTTTCCAGGCCGATGACGTTGAACGGCCTGCCCAAGCTGCGCATGAGCGAGTTCTCCGTGGGGCGGTAGACGCCTCGGCGGTGGTAGTAGGCCCCTTCGTACGTGCCGACCACGCCGCCGTCCGGTGAGGACTTGCCCAGGTGCGCGTACCACTTCACGCGGTACTGGGCCATCTGCGCGCTGGTGTGCTTGGAGACGTTGGGTTCGGTCGGCTCGTTGCCCGTGTAGAGGTCGTTCGGGTAGTCGTACTCGTCGGCCAGACCTCCCACCGAGTGGCCCAGTTCGTGCGCCACGATCCACGTCGCCTGCGCGTTGCCACCGGACGACGTCGCCACGCCACCGCCCGCGCCGCCGTACTTGGTGGTGTTGGCCAGGGCCAGGATCTGATCCGCCTCGGGCGCCGAAGCGGCGTACTGGCGGGCTTTCGTCTCGTTGACGCACAACAGGCGCTCGATGTTGCCGCACCAGAAGTACATGTCCAGGGCTGTGGCGCGCCGGACGCCCCGGGTCGGGTCGTTGTCCACACCGGACTGTTGCGAGATCACGTTGACCTGCCACACGTTGAACGACTGCTTGAGCGACTTGTAGGGCTCGATCGCGCTCAGCTCGGCCCAACGCGCGACAACGTGCTGGTGGAACGTGCCGATCTCGGCGGCGGTGTAGCCGTCGCCCACGAAGACCAGGTCGAAGCGGGACGACGACGGCCCGGTCTGCTGGATGGGCACGACCTCGGCGGCGGTGGCCACCAGGGCGGCATCGGTCGGGGGTTGCGCCACGCGCGCCCGGGTGATGGTGCCGTCGGGGGCGAAGACCTCCTTGACCACCGTGGGCGCGGCCGTTGCGGTGAGTGGTTGCGCCAGTAGGGCGGCTGCTACGAGGACGGGCAGAATGCGCATGGGAGCGCTCCATTCCGTGCAGGGAACCGTGAGGCCGGAACGTCGCTCACTATGGGGCCGCTGCTCCCGTCGGCGGAAATAGCGTTTCCGATCGACCCGGGTTATGCGCCGGCGATTGATGCGGTCCCCGCCGCCTGCCTACGCTCGACCGATGGAGCTGGAGCTGCGCCACCTGCGGACGGTGTGCGCGATCGCCGAGACCGGCAGCCTCACCAAAGCCGCCGCCGTGCTGCGCATGTCCCAGCCCGCCCTGTCCGCGCGCCTCAAGCGGCTGGAGGAGGAGATCGGCGCGCCGCTGTTCGCGCGGTTGCCGCAAGGCATGTCGCCGACGCTCGTGGGGGACTTCGTGCTGCTGCGGGCCCGCGCGATCCTGCACGGCGTGGCCGAGTTGCGGCGCGACGCCGCCCGGCTCACCCAACAGGCCACCACGGTGGTCGCGCTGGGCGGGGTCGTGGGGTCGGTGTCGATCGGGTTGGCCGAACGGCTGGGCGACCACCTGCCCGACCACGAGGTCCGGCTGACCATGGACTACTCGCCCGCCCTGCTGTGGGACCTGGTCGCGGCCGGCCGCCTGGACGTCGCCACGACCGTGGACTACCCCGGCTACGAGCTGCACTCGACGGCCGCGATGGCGTGCGAGCCGATCGCGCGGGAACCGGTGTTCGTCGCCGTCGCCGCCGGGGACCCGTTGGCGCGCCGCGACGAGGTGCCGTTGGGGGAGTTGGCCGAGCGGACGTGGGTGATGACGCCGTCGGACGGCGCGGGGTGGCCGGACTGCTTCCACGCGGTGTGCGAGCAGCACGGGTTCCGGCCCCGCGTCCGGTACTCGATCTCCAGCACCGACTCGATCCGGGCGCTGGTCGCGGCGGGGCGGGCGGTGGCGCCGTGCCAGCCGGTGTACCCGTCCGGCGCGGACGTCGTGGTGCGGCCCATCGCGGGCAGCCCGGTGTGGATGCGGCACGTCGTCGTGTGCCGGCGCGACGGGGTGCTGGCCGCCCGGCTGAGGGCGATCGCCGACCTGGCGCGGGAGGCGTACTGGGCGCACGTCCGCGACCGCACGGCCCACTTCGACCTGCTCCGGTCCGTCCAGACGGGGTGAGAGGCACGTCTCGCGGGCCGTCAACGACCCGTAAAGGACGCGGTCGGGGCCATCAAGGACCCGTCAGACCACGCTGATCCCGATCAACTCGGACGGACGCTCTCGGCGTGAACGGCTCGTACGGTTCGTCGAGGGGTGAAGGGCATGGCCGACCTGGCCTGCGCGTTGCTGCTGATCGGGGTTTTCGCGCTGCTCGCGCTGGGCGTGCGCGGTCTGGAGAAGTTGTGAGCGGCACGGGGGTGGTGGCCAACACCGTGGGCGGCGTCCTGGCGTTGCTGCTGATCGGTTACCTGGTCGTGGCGCTGGTCCGGCCGGAGAGGTTCTGATGTCGCCGACCACCGCCGGCCTGCTCCAGGTCGGCTCGCTGGTCCTCGCCCTGGCCGCGGTGTACCGGCCGTTCGGCGACCACCTGGCCCGCGTGTACTCCTCGCGGCGCCACCTCCGGGTGGAACGGGTGATCTACCGGGTGGTCCGCGTGGACCCGGACTCCGAGCAACGGTGGACCACTTACGCCTACGGGGTGCTCGGGTTCTCGTTCGTGGGAATCGTGCTGCTCTACGTGCTCCAGCGGGTCCAGTCGGCGTTGCCGTTCGACTTCGGCCGCGGTGACGTCGAGCCCGGGATGGCGTTCAACACGGCGGTCAGCTTCGTGACGAACACGAACTGGCAGTCCTACGTGCCGGAGACCGTCCTGGGCCACACCGTGCAGGTCGTCGGGCTCACGGTGCAGAACTTCGTGTCCGCCGCCGTCGGGATGGCCGTCGCCGTGGCCCTGGTCCGCGGTTTCGTGCGGCACCGGACCGACCGGCTGGGCAACTTCTGGGTGGACCTGGTGCGCGGCACGGTCCGCGTCCTGCTGCCGGTCGCGTTCGTGTTCGCGGTCGTGCTGGTGGCGTTGGGCGTGGTGATGAGCTTCGGGTCCGGCGTCGAGGTGGACGGGCAGACCGTCGCCACCGCCCCGGTCGCGAGCCAGGAGGCCATCAAGGAACTGGGCACCAACGGCGGCGGCGTGCTCAACGCCAACTCCGCGCACCCGTTCGAGAACCCGAACGGGTGGACCAACCTGGTGGAGGTCTTCCTGATCCTGCTCATCCCGGTGTCGCTGACCCGCGCGTTCGGCACGCTGGTCGGCGACCGGCGGCAGGGGCACGTGCTGCTCGGCGTCATGGGCGCGCTGTGGGGCGCGATGCTGGCGGTGATCTGGGTGGCCGAGGCGCACGGGCTGCGGCCGTTGGAGGGCAAGGAGGTCCGGTTCGGCGTGCCGTCCTCGGCGTTGTTCGCCAACGCCACCACCGGCACGTCCACCGGCGCGGTCAACTCGCTGCACGACAGCTACACCGGCCTGGGCGGCGGCGCGACGCTGCTGAACATGCTGTTCGGCGAGGTGACGCCGGGCGGGGTCGGCACGGGCCTCTACGGCATCCTGGTGATGGCCGTGATCGCCATGTTCCTGGCGGGCCTGATGGTCGGCCGCACGCCGGAGTACCTGGGCAAGAAGCTCGGCCGGCGCGAGGTGACGGCCGCCGCCGTGTCGATCCTGGCCATGCCGACGGTCCTGTTGATCGGCGCGGGCATCACGGCGATCCTCCCGAGCACACCGGGCGCGTTGGGCAACGAAGGCGCGCACGGGTTGTCGGAGATCCTTTACGCCTACGCGTCGGCATCAAACAACAACGGCAGCGCGTTCGGCGGCATCACGGTCACCAGCGACTGGTTCCAGGCGTCGTTGGGCGTGTGCATGGCGCTGGGTCGGTTCGTGCCCATCGTGGCCGTGTTGTGCCTCGCCGGATCGCTTGCCGCGCAACCGAAGGTGCCGGTGACGGCGGGCACGCTGCCCACCACCGGGCCGCTGTTCGCCGGTCTGCTCGCCGGGGCGGTCGTCCTCGTGGCGGCGCTGACCTTCGTCCCCGCTCTCGCTCTCGGTCCCATCGCGGAGGCTTTGCTGTGACCACGACGGAAGTGCGTGCGCCGGAAGTCGCCGGCAGCGCGTTCCACCCCCGCCGGCTCGCCGGCTCGCTGCCCGAGGCGCTGCGCAAGCTGCACCCGCGCCACCAGGTGCGCAACCCGGTGATGTTCGTCGTCTGGGTCGGGTCGGTGCTGGTCACGGTGTTCGCGGTCGGGCGGCCGAGCGTGTTCACCGTCGCGGTGGCGGTGTGGCTGTGGGCCACCGTGCTGTTCGCGAACCTGGCCGAGGCGGTCGCCGAGGGGCGTGGCCGGGCGCAGGCGGAGTCGTTGCGGCGCACCAAGACCGAGACCGTCGCGCGGCTCACCGACGGCCGGACCGTGCCCGGCGCGCACCTGAAGGTCGGCGACCTCGTGGTGGTCGAGGCCGGTGAGGTGATCCCGGGTGACGGGGACGTGGTCGAGGGCATCGCGACCGTGGACGAGTCGGCGATCACGGGGGAGTCCGCGCCGGTGGTCCGCGAGTCCGGCGGCGACCGGTCCGCGGTGACCGGCGGCACCACCGTGCTGTCGGACCGGATCGTCGTGCGCATCACGACCAGGCCCGGCGAGTCCTTCGTGGACCGCATGATCGCGCTGGTGGAGGGCGCGCAGCGGCAGAAGACGCCCAACGAGATCGCGTTGACGATCCTGCTCTCCACCTTGACGGTCATCTTCCTGCTCGCCGTGGTGGCGTTGCAGCCGTTCGCGGTCTACTCCGGCGGCGAGCAGTCGGTGCTCGTGCTGACCGCGCTGCTGGTGTGCCTGATCCCCACCACGATCGGCGCGCTGCTCAGCGCCATCGGCATCGCCGGCATGGACCGGCTGGTGCGGCGCAACGTCCTGGCCACGTCCGGCAAGGCGGTCGAGGCGGCCGGGGACGTCGACACCCTGCTGCTGGACAAGACCGGCACCATCACCTGGGGCAACCGACGCGCCACCGAGTTCATCCCGGTGGACGGCGCGGACCTGGACCGGCTGGTCGACGCGGTGCGGCTGGCCAGCCTCGCCGACGGGACCCCCGAGGGCCGCAGCATCGTGGAGCTGTGCGTGACCGAGCACGGCCGCGCCGCCGAGGCGTCCGAGCACGAGAAGACCGGCGAGGTCGTGCCGTTCACCGCGCAGACCCGGGTGAGCGGCATCGACCTGGACGGGCGGCGGCTGCGCAAGGGCGCGGCGAGCGGGTTCACGCTGTCCGACGAGGCGCGGCGGGTCGTGGACGGGATCGGCGCGGCCGGCGGGACCCCGCTGGTCGTGGCGGACAACGACGTGGTGCTGGGCGTGATCCGGCTGTCGGACGTGGTCAAGCCCGGCATGAAGGAGCGCTTCGCCGAACTGCGCGCGATGGGCATCCGCACGGTCATGGTCACCGGCGACAACCCGTTGACCGCCGCGGCGATCGCGGCCGAGGCGGGCGTGGACGAGTACCTGGCCGAGGCCAAGCCCGAGGACAAGCTGGCGCTGATCCGGCGCGAGCAGGAGGGCGGCAAGCTGGTCGCGATGACCGGCGACGGCACCAACGACGCGCCCGCGCTGGCCCAGTCCGACGTCGGCGTGGCCATGAACACCGGCACCTCCGCCGCCAAGGAGGCCGGGAACATGGTGGACCTGGACTCCGACCCGACCAAGCTGATCGAGATCGTGGCGATCGGCAAGCAGCTGCTGATCACGCGCGGGGCGCTGACCACGTTCAGCGTGGCCAACGACCTGGCGAAGTACTTCGCGATCCTGCCGGCCATGTTCGCGGCCATCCACCCGCAGCTGGACCGGCTCAACGTGATGCGGCTGGCCTCGCCGCAGTCGGCGATCCTGTCCGCGGTGGTGTTCAACGCCGTGATCATCGTGGCGCTGATCCCGCTGGCCCTGCGGGGCGTGCGGTACCGGCCGGCCGGGGCGGCGGCCCTGTTGCGGCGCAACCTGTTGGTCTACGGCCTGGGCGGGGTGGTCACGCCGTTCGTCGGCATCTGGCTGATCGACCTGCTCGTCCGGCACATTCCCGGAATCGGGTGAGTTCCTTGCTCAAGCAGACGTTGGCCGGGCTTCGGGTCCTGGTCGTGCTGACCGTGCTGACCGGTGTGCTGTACCCGTTGGCGGTGTGGGGCGTGTCCCGGCTGCCGGGCCTGCGCGCGAACGCCGAGGCCGTGGACACGACCCTGGTGGCCGTGGACCGGGAGGGGGACCGGTGGTTCCACACCCGGCCGTCGATGGCGGCGCTGCCCGCGTCCGGCGGGTCGAACAAGGGGGAGCGTGCCGCGGATTACGACGCGGTGGTGGCGCAACGCCGTGCCCTTGTGGCGCAACGGGAGGGCGTGACCCCGGACGCGGTGCCGCAGGACGCGGTGACGGCGTCGGCGTCCGGCCTGGACCCGCACATCAGCCCGGCTTACGCCGAGTTGCAGGTGCCGCGGGTGGCTCGGGTGACCGGGTTGCGCGAGGACGTGGTGCGGCGGCTGGTCGAGGCCCACACCGACGGGCGGGGGCTGGGTTTCGTGGGTGAGCCGGGGGTGAACGTGACGGCGTTGAACCGCGCGCTGGAGGCGGCGCGCTGACGGGTGCGGCACAGTGGCGGTCATGCGTGCGTGGAGAGTGCTGCGCCCGGGACCGCCACTGACGCCGTCCGAGGAGCCGGTGCCCGAGCCGGGGCCGGGGGAGGTGCTGGTCCGGGTGCGGGCGTGCGGGGTGTGCCGGACGGACCTGCACGTGGCCGAGGGTGACCTGCCGGTGCACCGGCCCGGGGTGGTGCCGGGGCACGAGGTGGTGGGCGAGGTCGTCGCCGGGCCGTTGCCGGTGGGGACGCTGGTGGGCGTGGCGTGGCTGCGCGGGACCTGCGGGACCTGCCGCTACTGCTTGCGTGGGGCGGAGAACCTGTGTCCCGCTTCCGTCTACACGGGGTGGGACGCGGACGGCGGGTACGCGGAGTACGCGACCGTGCCGGCGGCGTTCGCCCACGTGCTGCCGGACGGGTACCGGGACGTCGAGCTGGCGCCTCTGTTGTGCGCCGGGATCATCGGCTACCGGGCGTTGCGACGGGCCGCGGTGCCGCCTTGTGGCCGGTTGGGGATCTACGGGTTCGGGGCGAGCGCCACCTGGCCGCGCAGGTGGCGCTGGCGGAGGGCGCGGTGGTGCACGTGCTGACCCGGAGCGCGGCGGCCCGGGAGTTGGCGCTGTCGTTGGGGGCGGCGTCGGCGGGCGGCGCGTTCGACCGGCCGCCCGAGCCGTTGGACGCGGCCGTGCTGTTCGCGCCGGTGGGGGAGTTGGTGCTGCCCGCGCTGGAGGCGTTGGACCGGGGCGGGACGTTGGCGATCGCGGGCATCCACCTCAGCGACGTGCCCGTGTTGGACTACCAGCGGCACCTGTTCTACGAGAAGCAGGTGCGCAGTGTCACGGCGAACACCCGTGCGGACGCTCGCGAGTTCCTCGCCTTCGCGGGCGCGCACCGGCTGTCGGTGACCACGACGGAGTACCCGCTGGACCGGGCCGACGTGGCGTTGGCGGACCTGGCGGCCGACCGGGTCAACGGCGCGGCCGTGCTGGTGCCGTGACGGGTCAGCGCCCGGCGCGGGCGGCCAGGACCTCGGGCATGGCGGCTTCGAGGTGGTCGATCAGGGCCAGCAGGTGGTCGGCGGTGGACTCGCCGAGCGGGGTCAGCGAGTAGTTCACGCTGGGCGGCATGGCGGCGAGGACCTCCCGGTGCACGAACCCGTCGCGTTCGAGCGCCTGGAGGGTCTGGGCGAGCATCTTCTCGCTCACCCCGTCGACCCGGCGGCGCAGCGCGTTGAACCGGGCGGGTCCCTTGCGCAGGCCGGCCAGGACCAGGACGCCCCAACGGCCGGTGAGGTGGTCGAGGACCTCGCGGGAGGGGCAGTCCTTGGCGAAGACGTCGAAGTTCACGCCGGCTCCCCGTGTACTGTGGAATGGTTAGTGCTTTCCGTCGGTTAGTGTACTCGTGAGGAACCCCGTGCGCGTCGAGATCTGGAGCGACCTGGTCTGCCCGTGGTGCTACATCGGCACCGCCCGGTTCGAGCGGGCCCTGGCGGGCTTCGCGCACCGGGACGACGTCGAGGTGGTCCACCGTTCGTTCGAGCTGGACCCGGGCCGTGCGCACACCGAACCCGTGCCCGCGATGCTGACCGCGAAGTACGGGCCGCGGGCGGCGGGGATGGACGACCAGGTCGCCGAGCTGGCGCGCGGCGAGGGCCTGGCGTACCGGACGGACCGCGAGGTCGGGGGCACGCTGGACGCCCACCGGTTGCTGCACCTGGCGCGGGAGCGCGGTGTGCAGCACGAGGTGCTGCGGCGGATGTTCGAGGCGCACTTCGGGGAGGCGCGGTCGTTGTTCACTCCCGAGGCGCTGGTCGAGGTCGCGGTCGAGGCCGGGTTGGCCGCGGACGAGGTGAAGCGCGTCTTGGCCGACTCCGGGGCCTACCTGGACGCGGTGCGCGCCGATCAGCGCGAGGCGTCGCGGTTGGGGGCGAACGGGGTGCCGTTCTTCGTGCTGGACGGGCGTTACGGCGTGTCCGGGGCGCAGCCGGAGGAGTTGTTCGCGAAGGCCCTGACGACCGCTTGGGCGGACCGGCCGGTCACCGTGGCGGACGACGTGGACGCGTGCCGCGTGGACGGGTGCTAGCCGACCGACCACGCCGGGTGGGCTGGTCGGGGATCCGGTACCCCACGGCCGGGCGTACGTGGCGGTCTTGATCGGGTTGAGGTGCGTGCGGGCGGGTACACGCACTGCATGAGCACTGACAGGGGCGACGAACTGGCGTCGTACGCGGCGCCGCAGGACACCGGGGCGCCGGACTCGGTCGAGACCGACCCGGCGGCTCTGAACAGCGCCGAGGACCTGGACGAGGACCGCCTCCGCGCCGACCCGCTGGAAGCCGCCATGGACCCGCCGGAGCGGTGGTCCGGGGTGGACAAGTACGGGATGACGCCTTACGAGCAGGCCCACCCCCGGCCGTTGGAGGACCGGCTGGCGGAGGAGGAGCCGGACGACGCGCAGGACCCCGTGGTGGCCGAGGAAGCGGCCGAGGCGGTGGGGCGTGGGCAGTCGGCGGACGAGGCGGGCGGTTCGGTGGGCAGCGTCGCGCGGGAGCCCGACCCGGCGGACTGACCCGGCGGACCGACCCGGCCGCGGGGGGCCGGTGCCGGGTCAGACGGCGTGCGGGTAGCTGTCCGGGAGGTCGCCGCCGCGGTTCCAGCGGGGTGTGCGTTCCAGCGGCTCCAGGGCCGTGGTCCGGTCCACGTGGACCAGTGCGTCGAACTGGTCGGCCGGGCGGGCGCGGAAGTAGTGGCTGTGGCGTTCCGTCCGCGGGCGGTAGATGACGCCTATCGCTCGTTCCAGGCGGGACGTCCGCAGGACCCGTGCGGCGCGTGGGGCGTTCGGGAACACCAGGGCGAAGTCGCCGCCCACCTCGTGCAGCTGCTCCTCCACGCTCCCCGCCAAGGCCGGGCGGACGTGTTTGCGGTCCGCCGGGCCGCCCCAGTCGTCCGCCGCCGTCACCGTGCCGGTGTACGTGGTGAAGCCGATCAGGCGGCAGTCGTCGGGGAAGCGCTCGCGCACCAACTGGCCCACGTTCAGCTCGCCGCGCGCCGCGAACTCCGTCGCCCTGGCGTCACCCAGGTGCGAATTGTGCGCCCATACCACGATCTTGGCCCCCAAGTGGTCGCGCAGCGCCTCCAGGGTCTCCGCCATGTGCCGGTCGCGCAGGTTCCACGACGACACCCGCCCGCCGAACATGGTCCGGTAGTACTCCTCGGCCGACCGCACCAGCTGGGCGTTGCGCTCCGCGTGGAAGCGCTCGTCGTCCGGCAGCGCCGCCCGCGCCGAGCACAGCTCGACCAGCTGCTCCACCACCCGCCGCTCGCAGTCGTCACCCGCGCCGAACGCGGCGGCCCGCGCGTACGCCCGGCCGTCCTCGCCGTGCTCCAGGCACGAGTACCGCTCCCGCGCCCGCGCGGCGGCCTGCGGGTCCACGCCCTCCAGGTACGCCACGACCTCCGCCGCCGACCGGTGCAGGCTGTAGAGGTCCAGACCGTAGAACCCGACCTGCTCGGCCGAGCCGGCGTTGTGGGCGCGCAGCCACGTCACGAAGTCCACCACGTCGGTGTTGCGCCACATCCACGCCGGGAACCGCTGGAACCCCCGCAACGCCTCCTCGGCGTCCCGATCCCCACCGAGCCCCCGGACGTAGCGGTTCACGCGGTGGGCGTCGGGCCAGTCCGCCTCCACGGCCACCGCCCGGAACCCCTTCTCCTCGACCAACCGCCGCGTCATGGCGGCCCGCGCCGCGTAGAACTCGTGCGTCCCGTGCGACGCCTCCCCGAACAGCACCAGCCCCGCGTCCCCGACCAGGTCGAACAGCACCTCGTCGGACAGCACCCCGCCCGGCGCGGGCACGGCGTCGCCACGCAGGACGGCGGCGGAGGTGTCGGCCACCGGCGTCCCCTCGGCCCCGCGCAGCAGGGATCGCACCTCGTCGTCGGTGGTCTGGCCGAAGTCCACGTACGACCCGCCGACGGCGGCGAAGTCGCGCGGCGTCGTCGCGCACACCACCTCGTCCACCTCGCCCGCCACCTCGCGGCACGTCGAGGCGGGCGCGGTCGGCACCGCCACCACCAGTCGCGCGGGCCGCAACCGCCGCAGCGCCCGGACGGCGGCGCGCGTGCTGGCCCCCGTGGCCAGACCGTCGTCCACCAGCAGCACGGTCTTGTCCGCCACGTCGATCATGTGCGCGGCACCCCGGTACGCCCGCTCACGCCGCAGCAGTTCCTTCTGCTCCTGCTCGGTCACCCGCCGCACGGTGTCCTCGTCCACCCGCGCCCGCCGGACCACGTCGTCGTTGAGCACGACCACGCCCCCGGACGCCAGCGCGCCCATCGCCAGTTCCGGACGGCGCGGCAGCCCCAGCTTGCGCACCACGAACACGTCCAGCGGCGCGCGCAGCGCCCGCGCCACCTCGTAGGCCACCGGCACCCCGCCGCGCGGCAACGCCAGCACGACCACGTCGTCCCGGTCCCGGTAGTGGGCGAGCAGACCGGCCAGCACGCGTCCCGCGTCGCGGCGGTCCCGGAAGAGCCGTTCGTTCCGCACGGCACTCACTCCCCGACTCGGCGGAACCGGTGGGTTACCCCGGTGTCCGGGCGGCTACACGTTTCGCCCGCCGCGCCCGCGTGAACCCCTCCGGGATGGACCCGGTCGCGGTGCGCATCGGCGACGGTCCGGCGGGCGACCTGGGGGTGCCGCCGAGGCCCGTTGGCGTCGTCGTCTTCGCGCACGGCTCGGGCAGCTCCCGGCACAGCGGGCGCAACCGGGCGGTGGCCGCTTTCCTGCGCGAGCACGGCCTGGTCACGCTCCTGGTGGACCTGCTCACCCCCGAAGAGGAGCGGACCGACCTGCGCACCGGCCGGCTGCGCTTCGACATCGCGCTGCTCGCCGGGCGCGCGGCCGACGCGGTGCGCTGGTGCGCGGCCGACGACCGGACCGCCGGGCTGCCGGTGGGGCTGTTCGGCGCGAGCACCGGGGCCGCCGCCGCGCTGGTCGCCGCCGCGGACGTGCCGGTCGGGGCGGTGGTGTCGCGGGGCGGGCGGCCCGACCTCGCGCACGGCGCGCTGAGCCGGGTCCAGGCGCCCACGCTGCTCGTCGTCGGGGGAGAGGACCACCAGGTGCTCGACCTCAACCGGGCGGCGGCGGGGCAGCTGACCTGCCAGTGGACGCTGGAGGTCGTGCCCGGCGCGACGCACCTGTTCGAGGAACCCGGCGCGCTCGACCGGGTGGCCCGGCTCGCGGCCGAGTGGTTCCGCCGGCACCTCGGGTCTTACGGAACGCGAACACGCATTGCCGAGTAACCCGTTCGGGCGGACTATTGCTCCGTCTGGAGGAGGTGCTCAATGCTCACCGATACGAGAACCACGACCGTCCTGCCCGTCTCCGACATGGACCGGGCGAGCCACTTCTACGCCGACCGGCTCGGCCTCAGGCAGTCCGGGACCGGCCCCGACGGCAGCCGCACGTTCGACCTCGGCCACGGCAACGCCCTGAGCCTGCTGCCCGCCGAGGAGGGCTCGCAGACCAAGCACACCGTGCTCAGCTTCGAGGTCTCCGACATCGCCGGGGAGATCAGGGAGCTGGAGTCGCGCGGCGTGCGGTTCGAGGACTACGACATGCCCGACCTCAAGACCGTGGACCACATCGCGGACATGGGCGGTGAGAAGGCGGCCTGGTTCTGCGACTCCGAGGGCAACTACCTGTGCCTGCACGAAGTCCCGTGACATGATCCACGGCCGTGGCACTGCGTGAGGCGACCAGGGCGGACGTGCCGGCGATCGGCGCGCTGATGCGGCGGTCCGTGCTGGAGGTGTTCCCGCTGTTCCACGACGAGCGCGCCACCGCGTCCGCCGCGCGCCACCTGACCGTTCCCGACACGGTGCTGATCGACGACGGCACGTACTACGTGCACGAGGTCGACGGCGAGGTGGTGGCGTGCGGCGGCTGGAGCCGGCGCGACAAGCTCTACACCGGGTCGGGCCCCGGCGCGTCCGACGACCGCCCGCTGGACCCCGCCACCGAGCCCGCGCGGGTGCGCGCGATGTTCGTGCGCGGCGACTGGACCCGGCGCGGGCTGGGGCGGGCGATCCTGTCCCGGTGCGTGGTGGCGGCGCGGGACGCCGGGTTCCGGTCGCTGGTGCTGATGGCGACCCTGCCGGGCGAGCCGCTGTACCGGTCGTTCGGGTTCCGCGAGGTGCGGCGGACGCTCGTGCCGCTGCCCGACGGCGTGGTGCTGGAGGGCGTGGAGATGAGCTACCCGTTGACCTGATCCGGCAGCGGCTCGTCGGCGGTGTAGGGCGGGGCGGGGTCGTACTGGATCGAGCGGCGGACCTCGCGCGCGTGGTCGCGGCCGTGCAGCCGGCCCACCAGCCACAGCGCGCTGTCGATGCCCGCGGACACGCCTTGGCTGGTCACGAGGTCGCCGTCGACCACGTACCGGGCGTCGCGCACGACCGTGACCCCGCCCAGGTCCTCCAGCTCCCGCTCGTGCTGCCAGTGGGTGGCGACCCGCCGGCCGCGCAGCACGCCCGCCGCGTGCAGCAGGAACGCGCCCGTGCACACCCCGACCACCCAGGTCGCCCGGGTGCGGGCGATCCAGTCGGTCACCACGGGGTTGCGCGACTGCGCCAGCCGCGCTCCGCGCCCGCCCGGGACCAGCAGCACGTCCAGCGGCGGGTGGTCGTCCAGGGTCCGGTCGGGCAGGACGCGCAGGCCCTTGGCGCAGCGCACCGGGTCGAGGCGTTCCGAGATGAGCACGGCCGTGTCGCCGCCGCCGCGGACCAGCCCCGAGGCCGTGAAGACCTCCCACGGGCCGACGAGGTCCAGCTCCTCGGCCTCGTCGAAGACCAGCAGTCCGTAGGTGGTCATCACGCCCCCGATCCGGGTCGGACGATCATCAGCACGACGACGACCGTCCAGAGGACGTTGTAGACGCCGACGAGCCCCGACAACGCCTTGAGCTCGCTCGCGTCGCCGGGGGTCTTCAGCGCGGCCCGCTGGCGCGGGTGGATCCGCAGGGCCAGCAGGAAGCCGGCCGCGGCGGTGAGGGCCATCGCGAGGACCACCCAGATCTCGCCCATCCGGCCCTGCACGGACGCCAGGACGATGCCAACCACGGGCACGACGACACCCGCGACCGCGTAACCGCCGGTCACCCGGTGCAGCAGGGCGGCGACGGCGGGGTCGCGCTCGCTGTTCTCCGGCGCGGGCGAGACCGGCACGTACCTCGGGAACAGGCTCGCGGCGACCGCCGAGCCGCCGACGAGGACGATGCCGGCGACCACGTGGATCGACAGCAGGACGTGGTGCACTGCGACCTCCCACCTTCAAGTTGCCTGAAGCCTAGCGCATGCTTCAGGTGACTTGAAGGTGGCGTCAGGGCGAGAAGGTCGCCCGCACCACCTCGCCGACCCTGCGCTGGGCCGGGTCGGCGTCCGGGCCGAAGAGCCGTTCATCCACTTCGGACACCTTCGCGCGGGCGGACGCGAGCAGCCGGGTGCCCTCGGGCGTGAGTTCGATGGTGGAGGCGGAGCCGGCGCGGGCGGTGCGGTCCTGCACGAGACCGGCGGCGACCAGCGCCTTCACCGCGCCGTGCACGGACTGCACGGAGATGCCCGACATCCGGGCCAGGTCGCTGAAGGACGCGCCCGGCACGCCCGAGATGTGCCCGAGGAGCCCGAGCCTGCTCACGGTCAGCTCCAGCGGGGCCAGCGCGGCGTTCAACTCGGCCTCGACCCGGCGGGCCAGCGTCAGGACGACGATGGACGTGCTGGTCACGGGCGGCTGCGGCGGGTCGTTCGGGGAGGTCACGGCGGTATTTTCGCGCACCCGCGCGAGCCGGTGGGGGAGGTTCGGCGCGGGTGGGCGGGGGACGGGGCGTGGCGCGGGTGGGAGGGGGGGGGGGGCGGGGGGGTGCCGCCGCCCCACGCCCCCGAACCCTCACATCGCGGCGGCGGCCCGCTTGATCGCGTCGCGGATGCGGCAGTAGGTGCCGCAGCGGCAGACGTTCTCGATGGCGTCGATGTCCGCGTCCGTCGGCGTCTTGGTCTTCTTCAGCAGCGCGGCGGCGGCCATGATCTGGCCCGGCTGGCAGAAGCCGCACTGCGCGACGTCCTCGGTGATCCACGCCTCCTGCACCGGGTGCAGGTCGTCGCCGTCGGCCAGGCCCTCGATCGTGGTGACCTTGCGGCCCTGGCACTGCGACACCGGCACGGTGCACGGCGTCACCGCCGCACCGTCGAGGTGGCTGGTGCACGCCTTGCACACGCCGACGCCGCAGCCGTACTTCGGGCCGGTGATGCCCAGGTGGTCGCGCAACACCCACAGCAGCGGGGTGTCGGCCGGCACGTCGACCGCGACCTGGTCGCCGTTGACGGAGAACCGGTAGGTGGGCACGGGAACTCCTCAGAAGTTGATCGGGAAGCTGCGGGGACGGGTGCGGGTCGCGCGGGCGTAGGCGTTGGCCACGGCCGCCGCCGCGGCGGGCACGGCCAGCTCGCCCGCGCCGCCGGGTCGGCCGTTGGCCGGCATGACGAACACGTCGAGCTCGATCGGCGCGTGCTTCTGCCGCGCGTAGTGGAAGTCGCCGAAGCTGCCCTCCCGCACGCGCCCGTTGTCGATGTGCGCGCCGGCCTGCAACACCGTCGAGATGGCGTCCATCAGGCCACCCATCATCTGCGCCTTGAGCCCGGTCGGGTTGACCGGCAGGCCGACGTCCACGGCGATGGTCGCCCGGGTGACGCGCGGCGCCTTGGGGTCGCGCGCGTCGATCTCGACCAGGCACGCCGTGGCCGACCGGTACTCCTCGTGCACGCCGACGCCCTGCGCGTGCCCGGCGGGCATCGCCCTGCCCCACTGCCCTTCCGCGGCGACCTTGGCCAGCACCGCCTTGACCCGCGCGGACTTCAGCACCTGCGTGCGGAACTTCACCGGGTCCCGGCCCAGCTTCGCGGCCAGCTCGTCGACCACGATCTCCTCGGCGGTGCGCAGGTTCGCCGAGTACACCGACCGCCAGCTCCCGGTCGGCACCGGCATCGGCACCTCGCTGAGCACCTGCGTCACCACGCCGAAGTGGTACGGGCAGGTCGCCGAGAGCTGGAAGAACAGCAACCCGTCGGCGGGGCCGGACACCGCCGCGCCGCTGGCCGAGATGATCTCGCCGAACCCGTGCTTGAGGTCGGTCTCCACCGCGGCCATGCGGTGCTCGAACGCCTGCACGTCGCCGAGCAGGTGGGTGGCGCGGATCTTGTGGTGCGAGGCGGGGCGCAGCCGGCCGTGCTTGGTGTCGTCCGCCCGGGTCCACATGAGACGGACGGGCTTGCCGATCTTCTTGGACACCACGGCCGCTTCCAGCGCCGGGTCCCAGAACAGCCGCCGGCCGAACGACCCGCCGGCCCGCGACACGTGCACGGTCACCTTGTCCACCGGCAGCCCGACCGCCCGCGCGATCTCGTTCTGCGCCACGATCGGCGACTGGCACGGGAACCACACCTCGGCCCGGTCGGGCCGCACGTCGGCGACCGCGCCGAGCACCTCCATCGGCGCGTGCGGCACGAACGCGAAGTCGAACTCGGCGTCCAGCGAGCTGGACAGCAGCCCCGGCACCACCAGCGGCGCCACGGCCTGCCGCAGCTTGGACCGGATGGTGGTGTCGGACAACCCGACCGCCGGGCCGTCCTTCCAGGTGATCTTCAGGGCGTCGCGCGCCTTCAACGCGATGTCGAACGACGTGGCGCTCACCGCGACGCCGGTGTCGATGCGGGTCACCGCGACCACGCCGCGGATCGCCCGCGCGGCGGTGTCGTCCACCGACACCACGGTGCCGCGGATCGTCGGGGGCCGGGCGACGACCGTGGCCAGCGCGCCCTCCACCTCGACGTCGAGGGTGTACTTGGCCTTGCCGGTGACGATGTCGCGCGCGTCCACCCGGCCGGTCGGCTGCCCGACCAGCTTGTAGCCCTTGGCGTCCTTGGGCAGCGCGGCCACCGGCGCGGAGGTCGTGGTGGCGGCCTCGACGGCCAGCTCGGCGAAGGTCAGCGTGCGGCCGTCGGCGGCCACCACCGCGGAGTCGCGGGTGCTCAGCGCGGACACCTCGACGCCCCACCGCTTGGCGGCGGCGGTGACCAGCCGGCCGCGCGCGGCGGCGGCGATCTGGCGGACCGGCTCCCACAGCGTGCGCATGCTCGTGGAGCCGCCGGTGAACTGGTTCCACAGCAGGGTCGGCGTGGCGTCGGCCAGCTCGACCCGCACGTCGGCGAGCTTCGCGTCCAGCTCCTCGGCGATCAGCATGGCCACGGCCGTGGTGATGCCCTGCCCGGACTCGGCGCGCGGCAGCTCGAAGACGACCGTGCCGTCCTCCTCGACGCGCAGCGCCATCGTCCACGCGGTGGGCCGGCTCGCCAGGGTGATCACGTCGCCCAGGTCGAGCAGGTCGGCGGGCTGCGGGAGGCTGGGCAGCGCCTGCGCGTCGGTGGCGTCGTAGCCGACGTAACCGCCCACGGCCAGCGTCGGGGCGGCGATGGCGAAGGTCAGGAATCTGCGCCGCCCGATCCCCGGCTTGCGGTCGGTCGGGGGATCCGCCCGGTTGATCTGCTCGCCGGCGCCGGCCATCCGAACTCCTTGTCAGACTTATTGCAGGGTGTTTGCAGGGGGTGTCGCCAATAAACCGTCGACATTCGCACGCCGAGCACCGGAGTTTTGTGCGGATCCGCCAGGTCAGCGGGCTGCGAGAGTCGAAAGAGAAACCCTCTCACGTTTCGCCGGGACTACACGGACAGGTGCGATCGACGGCCCGGGACAGGGGTCAGCGTCCCTTTGGCCGTGGTTCCGCGACACTCTAGGTAACCCCAAACGGGTAGATCCATCCGCCGTTCGGAGTAACTGGGGGTATACGGGTAGTCAACCACGTGTACTACCTACCCTGGGGTAGCTACCCCTTGCGAGATCTGCTATAAAAACCCCCGCACACCAGTCCAGCGCATCACCACAAATGAGCCGCAGGTGACTTCGGGGCACCTGCGGATGCCTTGTCGGCTGTTGTCGGGGTTATTTCCGCTCGTGGCGGCGTGTCCAGCCCGCGCGTCCGCCAGTTCGTTGTCGTCCGATTCCGCGATCCGGTGATGGCGAGTCGCCCCGCTGCGTGCCGACGATCCGGGGAAGGTTGAAGAGACGACGTCCATGCGCACACCGAAGCGGCTGCGGGGATCGGGCACGATCCAGTCCCGCGTCCTGGCCATCGCCCTCATCCCCTCGATCGCGATCATGGTCGTGGGTGTCGTCCTGTCCGGTTACCTGGCCTACCAGGGGATCAGCACGCGCAACTTCGCCGACAACGTCCGCAGCTCGCTGGGACCCAGCTCGCGGGTCATCCAGGCGGTCCAGGAGGAGCGCCGGCTGACCACGATCCAGCTCAACGACCCCGGCGCCGACCGCAAGCGCCTGGCCGAGCAGCGCGGGGCCGTCGACACCGCGCTGGTGGAGCTGTCGGCCACCGTCGAGCGGCTGGCCGAGGACGCGCCCGACGAGCTGCGCAAGCCGCTGCAGCTGCTCGGCGACGCCTCCCGCGACCTGCCCCAGATGCGCCAGCGCGCCGACTTCGGCGCGGTGACCCCCGGCCAGGTCTACGACTTCTACGGCGACCTGATCGACTTCGTCGGCCTCGGCGTGCAGGGCATCGCCCGCTCGGCCACCGACGGCGAGGTCGCCTTCGAGCAGACGATCAGCTCCGAGCTGCTGCGCTCGGTCGAGGCCCAGGCCCGCTCGCACGTCCTGGTCGAACGCGCGATGACCCGCGGCCTGGACGAGAAGGAGTACCACGAGCTGGCCCACCAGATGGGCACCTACCACGAGCTCATCGAGACCATCGTGCCCCGGCTGACCGACCAGGAGCGCACCGACTACACCAACCTCAAGGGCACCGACGCCTGGAAGACCCTGGTCGCGGGCGACGACAAGATCATGGCCAAGGGGCCGGGCAAGCACGCCCCGGACTTCGATGTCGAGGCGTGGGAGAACGCCAACAAGACGGTGTCGGAGAACCTGCTCAAGCTCTACGCCGCCCACTCCACCTACGCCGCCGACCTGGGCACCAGCCGCGGCGGCGCGGTGCTGACCGCGTCGCTGACCGCGGGCGGGGTCATCCTGCTGCTGGCACTGGCCGCGATGCTGATCGCCCTGCGCCAGTCCCGCTCGCTGATCCGCAGGCTCACCACGCTGCGCAAGGACACCCTGGAGGTGGCCGAGCACAAGCTGCCCGACGTGGTCGCGCGCATCGGGCGCGGCGAGCGCGTCGACGTGGAGTCCGAGCTGCCCCACTTCGACCACGGCGACGACGAGATCGGCGAGGTCGCGCGGGCGTTCGAGAAGGCGCAGCGGTTCGCGGTGTCCGCCGCCGCCGAGGAGGCCGAGACCCGCCAGGGCGTGCGGTCGGTGTTCCTCAACATGGCCCACCGCAACCAGGTCATGGTGCACAAGCAGTTGCAGGTGCTGGACAAGGCCGAGCGGTCCGAGGAGGACCCCGACCAGCTCGCGCTGCTGTTCCAGCTCGACCACCTGGCCACCCGCAGCCGCCGCAACGCCGAGAGCCTGATCATCCTGGGCGGCAAGCGGCCCGGCCGGCAGTGGCGCAACCCCGTGCCGCTGCTGGACGTCGTGCGCGGCGCGGTGTCGGAGACCGAGCACTACAGCCGGGTGGACACCGGCGCGCTGCCGGAGGTGAAGCTGGCCGGCGCGGTCGTCGCCGACGTCATCCACCTGCTGGCCGAGCTGGTCGACAACGCCACCGCGTTCTCCCCGCCCGAGACCCACGTGGACATCGTCGCCACCCGGGTCGGGCGCGGCGTGGTCATCGAGATCGAGGACCAGGGCCAGGGCATCCAGGAGGAGCGGCTGGCCGAGCTGAACCGCCGGTTGCAGAGCCCGCCGGACTTCGGCGTGATGGCCCTGACCGGCGAGACCCGCATCGGCCTGTTCGTGGTGGGCCAGCTGGCCAACCGCAACGGCATCAAGGTCGCGCTGCGCGAGTCGATCTACGGCGGCGTGCAGGCGGTCGTGCTCCTGCCCAACGACCTCATCGCCGAGGAGACCCCGGTGACGCCGGCGGAGGAGACCGCGACGCTGGCCCCGGTGTCCGCCGCGCCGCTGCCGCGCCGGGCCCCGCTGGACCGCCGCACGCCCGGCGAGTCGCTGGCCACCCGCACGCCCGGCGAGTCGTTGGGCAGCGTGTCCGGGTCGTTGGGCAGTGTGTCCGGGTCGCTGCCGTTGTTCGAGCCCGCCGCCGAGCCCGTGGCCTTCGCCGAGCCCGAGCCGGAGCGGTCGCGGGCCGGGTTCGCCGCGTTCCAGCAGGGCGTGCAGCAGGCGCGGGGTGAGCAATCGTGACGGTCGCCGCCGGGGGAGGGGTGCCCGCGTCGTGACCGACGACGAGCACGCGTGGTACGACCAGGACGCCGGCCCGCTGGTGCGCCCGTACCAGGTCACCCGCGGGCGGACCAAGCCGGTCGGTCCGCAGCTGGACCTGATCACGCTCGTCGTCGCGACGGGCTTGCAGCCGCACGGGCTGAACCCGGAGTACGCGCGCGTGCTGGAGGTGTGCGCCGTGCCCCAGTCGGTCGCGGAGATCTCCGCCAAGGTCGGGCTCGCGCTGGGCGTGGCCCGGGTGGTGATCAGCGACCTGCTCGAACGGGACTTCCTGATGTTCCGCTCGCGGACGATCTCCGCGATGCCGGACCTGGAGATGCTCCAGCGGGTGCTGGAGGGGATTCGCAGGCTCTAGAAGCCCTCGTCCGAGGGTTGAGCACAGTTGGGAACGCGGGGCCCGCCAGCCCCGCGCACGGCGTAGGAGGCCGCGATCCGCACACGCACGGTTGCCGTTCTGACCCTGGCCGCCGCCCTCACGGGCTGCGGGCAGGGTGGCGCGCAAAGCACCACCACCTCGACCACCCCGTCCACGCCGTCGTCCTCGGTGGCGTTGCGCGGCGGTGGCCAGTTCGCCGCGTTCACGCCGGAGGGCACGGCGATCACGTACCACCCGGAGCTGGTCCCGGCGGGCTCGTCCGCCGAGGTCGTCGTGACGACGTCCGCCGCGGGCGTGGTCACGGAGCTGAAGGTCACCGGCCTGCAGCCCGGCCGGGCCTACGGCGCGCACGCGCACGTCAAGGCGTGCGGGGAGAAGGGGGAGGCGGCCGGTCCGCACTTCCAGGACAAGGCGGACCCGGTGACCCCTTCGGTCGATCCCGCGTACGCCAACCCGCGCAACGAGATCTGGCTGGACTTCACCACCGACGACAAGGGCGCCGGCACCGCGAAGTCCACTGTGGACTGGCAGTTCGCCGACCGGAGGCCCGCCTCGGTCGTCATCCACGAGAAGACGACGGCCACCCACGCCCAGCACGCCGGCACCGCCGGCGCCCGCCTCGGCTGCGTGTCGCTCAAGCAGCCCTGACCCGGGCGGTCGTGACGCGACCCCCGCGAGGTCGAACCGGCCTCGCGGGGGTTCGACCAGGGTCGGCGGGGTTCGACCGGGGTAGGCGCGGGGTACTCGACGCTCCAACAGAGCAATCTCGTGCTGGCGCACGGGGTGGTTCTTCGGGTGATACTGGACGGGTCGGGACCCCGCGCGCGGAGGTGGCTGGTCATGGGCTTGAGGGACCGTGAGAAACGCGCGCTCGACGAGATCGAGCGCAACCTCGCCGCCGAGGACCCGCGCCTGGCCACCAGGTTGGCCCGGATGCGACCCGGGCGTCGGCTCACCGGCCGCCTGGCGGTCGGGGTGGCGTTGACGGTCGTGTACCTGCTCGGGTTGACCGTGGTCGTGTTCGGCGTGACCACGCAGTCCGTCGCGCTGGTGGCGTTGGGCGCGGTCGTGGCCGCGGTGTTCCCGGTGCTGCTGGTGGTCGACGCGGTGCGCGCCGGGCGGCAGCCGGACCCGTACACGGTCGCCGACCGGACGCCGTCGATCGGCTAGCGCTCGTCGTCGGGCCGCGCTCGTCGGTTGGCCGGCGTGGGCCACGCAGGGTGACACCCGAAAGAGTGGCCTGCTCTGGCATTCGGGGGCGAAGAGGGGCAGAGTTTTCCGGTACCCCATCACCCTCCACGCGCGCGAGGCGAGCCATGTCGAGAGTCGTCGCAGAATCCGTCGAGGCCCTTCCCCGTTCCGGCGGCCGTCGGACGATCGCGGTGGGCGTGGACGGTTCCGAGGCGGCGGCCCGTGCGCTGGACTGGGCGGTCGAGCACGCCGCCGGCCGGGCGGAACTGGTCGTGGTGGGCCGGGCGCGGTCGGTGGACCGGACGCGCGTGGTGGGCCGGTTCGTGCCCGGGGGGCCGGACGAGTTGCGCACGCTGGAGTGCGACACCCTGGTCGTGGGGTCGCGCGGCGAGCCGTTCCACGGCCTCGCGGCGGCGGCCGAGAACCCGGACCGGCAGCTCGTCGTGGTGCGCGGCCTGCCCCGCCTGGCGACCGGCGTGGTGACGGCGGCGGTGGGCGGCGTCTCGGACCGAGCGGTCCTGCGCGCGGCGGCCCGGATCTGCCGCGCCCGCGCCGCCCGGCTGCGCCTGTTGCACCTGCACCTGCACTTCGGCGGCGTGGCCGAGGTCGGCGAACCGGACGACACCCCGTTGCGTCACGCAACCAAGTACCTGCGGGCGATCGCGCCGGACCTGGAGCCGACCACCCTGCTGGACCGCCGTGCGCCCCATGAGGCGTTCGGCGCGCCCTCGACCGACCTGTTGATCATCGGACGTGGTTACGGCGGCACGGTCGGCCGAGTGGCGAAGACCGCCTTCTACCACTCGGCCTGCCCGGTCCTCCTGGCCTGACCCCCGCTGTCGGGTTACGTCATCGGTCCGGCGATGGTGGCCACCACGCCGCCGTCGACGACGAGGTCCTGGCCGGTGATGTAGGCGCTCTCGTCCGAGGCCAGGAACGCCACCGCGGCGGCCACCTCCTCCGACGTGCCCAGGCGGCCCGCCGCCACCCCGTCCACGACCGCGTCGTGGGCGTCCGCCGGCACGTTCTCGTGGTACATCCGGGTCTCGATGTAGCCCGGGCTCACCGAGTTCACCCGGATCCGCCTCGGCGCCAGCTCGGCCGACAGCGTCCGCGACAGGTTGTGCACCGCCGCCTTGGTGGCCGCGTAGAGCGACGCCCCCGGCATGCCCCGGTGCAGGGTCCACGACGCGTTGATCACGACCGAAGCGCCGTCCGCCAGCAGGGGCAGCGCCTTGGTGATCGTGAAGTAGACGCCCTTGAAGTTGATGTCCACCACGCGGTCGAACTCGTCCTCCGTGACCTCCGGTGCGAGCTGGAAGGACGCGACTCCCGCGTTGGCGAACACCACGTCCAGCCGGCCGAAGCGGGCGTCGATGTCGGTCATCAGGGTGTCCAGGTCGGCCAGGTCGGCGACGTCGCCCGCCACGCCGTGCATGCCCGGCTCCAGCGCGGCGTCGAGCCTGGTCTTGTCCCGGCCGGTGACGACCACCTGCGCGCCCTCCGCCACCAGGCGGCGCGCGACCGCCAGGCCCATGCCGCTCGTGCCGCCGGTGACCAGGGCGGTTCTGCCCTCGAATCGGTTCATGGTCACCAGCTTGTGCGCCGCCGAACGGGCTGGGCAGTGCGTGTCTAACCCGGGTGTGCCACCACCACCCTGAGCCGGGACAGCCGCTCCACCAGCTCGGCGGTCCCCGTCCCGGGGCGCGGGTTGTAGAGCTCCAGGTACCAGTCCGGGTGGTCGGTGACGGTGAGCGTGGTGGTGTCGAACAGCAGCCGTCCCACTTCCGGGTGGTGCACCGCCTTCACCGCCTGCGCGGGCACGCCCACGTCGTGGCGCGCCCACAGCTGCGCGAACTCGGGGCTCACCGCGGTCAGCTCCGCCACCAGGCGGTGGAACTCCGGGTCGTCCGGGGTGCGTGCCGCCTCCGCGCGGAAGGACGCGACGACCGCCGGCGCGACCGACGCCCAGTGCTCGTAGGGCTCCCGGTACCGGGTGTTGGTGAAGAACGAGATCATGCAGTTGTGGTCGGTGTCGTCGTACCCGAGCACGGCCCGCGTGCCGTCGTTGATGGCCAGCAGGTTCCGGTAGCGGTCGCGCAGCAGGGCCGGGCGCGGTGACCACGCGTCCACCAGTTGCCGCAGTTCGGGCGTGACCTCGCGGTCCCGGCGCACGGTCCGGGGCGGGTTCAGGCCGGCCAGGACGTACAGGTGCTCGCGCTCCGGCTCGTCCAACCGCAGCGCGCGGCCGACGGCGTCGAGGACCTCGCCGGACACGCGGATGTCCCGGCCCTGCTCCAGCCACGTGTACCAGGACACGCCGACCCCGGCGAGCACGGCGACCTCCTCGCGCCGCAACCCGGGCGTGCGCCGCCGACCCGCCGACGGCATGCCGACGTCCTCGGGGGTGATCCGCGCCCGCCGGGCGCGCAGGAACTCGCTGAGCTGGTGCCGCCGTGCCGTCGTAGATCCCTTGGCCACGGATCCAACGTTAACCCGCGAGGATCCGGTCCAGCGCCCGGCGGGTGCGCGCGTGGGCGTCGGGGGAGCCGAACAGCTGGATCTCCTGGTTCAGCGCCAGGAACACGCCGAACACCTCGAACGCGACCTGGTCCGGGTCGGTGCCGGCGGGCAGGTCGCCGTGCGCCACGGCGGTGGTCACCTCGCTCGCCAGCCGGCGCCGCCACGCGGTGAACAGGCGGGCGACGGCGTCGCGGACCGGACCGCCGCGCGCGTCGAACTCGATCGCGGCCGTGGTGAACAGGCACCCGCCCGGAAAGGTCGCCCGCTCGGTCTCCAGGTAGTCCGCCCACGTCCCGCACAGCGCGCGCAGCCGGGGCAGGCCCGGCTCGACGTGCTCGACCGGCCGCCACACGGTCCGCGTGAACACCTCCGACGCCCCCCGCAGCGCCGCGAGCTGCAACGCCTGCTTGGTGCCGAAGTGCCCGAGCACCCCGGCCTTGCTCATGCCGAGGTCGGCGGCCAGCCGGCCGATGGTCAGGCCCTCCAGGCCGTCCACGGACGCGATCGCCATGCCGCGCGCCACGATGCGCTCGCGGGTGTGCCGGGCTTCGACTGCGGACTTGCGCGGACTCATGCCGACCATCTTAGCTACCGACCGATCGGTTGCTATTGTCGGGTTCGACCTTGAGGAGACCACCATGTCGGGAAGCCGCATCGCCGCCCTGGGCCACCACCAGCCCTCGGGCGTCCTGACCAACGACGACCTGGCGACGATGGTCGAGACCAGCGACGAGTGGATCCGCCGCCGCACCGGCATCGCCACCCGCCGCATCGCCGCGCCCGACGAGTCCGTGACCGACCTCGCCGCCGCCGCGGCGGCCAAGGCGCTGGCCGCCGCGGGCCTCGCGCCCGCCGACATCGGCCTGGTCACCGTGGCGACCTGCTCCGCGATCGACCGGTGCCCGTCGATCGCCGCCCAGGTCGCCGCCCGCCTGGGCATCCCGTCGGCGGTCGCGTTCGACCTGAACAACGGCTGTGCCGGCTTCTGCACGGCACTGGCCGTCGCCGACCACTCGGTGCGCGCCGGCGCGGCCCGGCACGCGCTGGTCGTCGGGGCCGAGAAGATGTCCGACGTCACCGACTGGACCGACCGCGGCACGTGCGTCCTGCTCGGCGACGGCGCGGGCGCGGCGGTGCTCAGCGCGTCCGACGACGCCGGGATCGGGCCGGTGGCCTGGGGGTCGGACCCCACGCGGGGCGACGCCGTCCGCCTGGTCGACGAGTGGCGGCCGAGGTTCGCGCAGGAGGGGCAGGCGGTGTTCCGGTGGGCCACCGGCGAACTGCCCGCCGTCGCGCGGCGGGCGTGCGAGCTGGCCGGGCTGGCCCCGGCGGACCTGGCCGGGATCGTGACGCACCAGGCGAACCTGCGGATCATCGAGGCCCTGGCGCGTCAGCTCGACCTGCCGGAGGGCGCGGTCGTCGCGCAGGACGTCGTGGAGTCGGGCAACACCTCCGCCGCGTCGGTGCCGTTGGCGCTGTCCAAGCTGGTGGACCGGGGCGACCTGCCGTCGGGCGCGCCGGTGCTGCTGTTCGCGTTCGGCGGCGGACTGTCGTGGGCCGGGCAGGTCGTCACGGTTCCGTAAGCGCGTAGAACTGCTCATGCGCCGGACCCCGGCGCATGAGCAGACTCGGCGGCATGACCGAGATCGACCGGCGTCGGACGCTGGGGCTTGCCGGGTTCCTGCTGCCGTGCGCGTTGCTGGTGGCGCTGTACCTCGCGTACTCGTCCGACACCTTCGCCTCCTGGGGCTGGCTGGGCGGCGAGTACGCGTACGCGTTCATCGGCGTGGCCGTCGGCGCGATCCTGCTCGGGTGCGTGGTCAAGCTGGTCGGACCGGACAAGCCCGGCGGCGCGTTCGGCACCGGGCTGGTCCTCGGCGGCACCCTGGGCGTGCTGGTGGTGGTGGCGTTCATCGTGGTGTTCCTCGTGGCCTGGTCCCGGATGTGATCAGGCGAAATCGACCCGCATCACCACCCGGCGCGGCGTCGGGTGGGCGACCTGGGTGAACCCGGCCTCCTCGAAGACCTGCCGGACGCCCACGTGCGTCTCGCCCCACGTGATGTGCTTGCCCGGCGGGACGACCATCGGGTACGCCTCGACCGCCCGGGCGCCGCTGTCGCGCGCGTGGTCGAGGGCCGCGCGGGCCAGCGGGTAGGTCAGGCCGCGACCCCGGAAACCCCTGCGCACGACGAAACACGTCACGACCCACACGTCGGCGTCGTCCTTGTCCTCGTCCCGACCCGCCCACGGCACGCGCAGGCCGCGCAGCTTCGGGTACGCGGTGCGCGGCTCGACCGCCACCCACCCCGCCGGCTCACCGTCCACGTAGGCCACCAGGCCGCTGGTCGCCGGCGCGTCCGGCTCCCCGCACGCGGTCTGCTCGTAGAGCCGGTCGACGCGTTCGTCCAGCGTGGAGTCCCGCCAGATCCACCCGACCACCTTGAACCGCTGGCACCGGCACCGCCCGGCGTCGGCGGTGCCGAAGATCGCGTCGATGTCCTCCGGCGAGGCCGCGTTGGCCGGGACGACCTCCGTGCTCACCGCGGCGGGTCCTCGCCGACCAGGCCGTCCACCGCTTCCCGCATGAGGTCCGCGTGACCGGTGTGCCGGGCGTACTCGTCGTGCAGGTCGCACAGGACGCGCCGCAGGTTCGGCCGGGCGCCGTCGCCGTAGACGTGCGCGGACAACCGGTCCAACCCGCCCTCGGCCAACGCCGCCGCCCACGCGGCCCGCGACCGCTCCACCGCCGCCCGCCACCGCGCGTACAGCCCGCGGGCGTCGTCCTCGGCGGCGGAGGTCCACTCCCACTCCTCGTCCGGCGCGGTGTCCCACGGCGGCGAGATCGGCCGGCCGAGCAGGTCGAGGTCCGTGCGCTGGTCCTCCACCCGGGTCAGGTGCTTGAGCAGACCGCCCAGCGTCATGGCCGACGGCGGGTGGGGCCTGCGCAGCGCTTCGGCGTCCAGCCCGCCGACCTTCCAGGCGATCTGGGCGCGGGAGCGTTCCAGCGCGAAGAGCATCATCTCCACCTCGCCCGCCGTGAGCGACGGTTCGTGGATCGCGGTGTCGCCGTTCATGACCCGCACGTTAAGCTGGATTCCGGACGTTCTGCTTCCGGAACAGGCCAACCATGTCCCCCACCGCTCGCGCCCTGCTGGCGCTGGAACTCCTCCAAGCCACCCCGGGCATCACCGCGGACCGCCTGGCCGAGAGGCTCGGCGTGTCCGAGCGCGCCGCCCGGCGTTACGTGGGCATCCTGCGCGAGGCCGGCGTCCCCGTGGAGTCCGAACGCGGCCCGTACGGCGGCTACCGGGTGGGCCGAGGCCTGCGCCCGCCACCGTTGATGTTCACCGCGACCGAGGCGTTGGCCCTGGTCATGGCGGTCCTGGACGGCCACCACGACGCCGGCGACCCCGAGGACCCGGCCGGCAGCGCCCTGGGCAAACTGATCCGCGCCCTACCCGCTTCAGTGGCGGCCCAGGCCCAGGAGGTCCGCCGCACCACGGCCCCGGCCCCGGACCGCGCCGCCGCCCGCCCGGCCCCGGACACCACGGCGACCCTGGTCCGAGCCTGCGCGACCCACCACGCCGTCCGCCTGGACTACCGCTCCGAGTCGGGCAGGGAATGGACCACGGAGGTGGACCCGTGGTCGGTGGTGGTCCGCCACGGCCGCTGGTACCTCCTGTGCCGCCCACACCACTCGGACACCCGCCGCGCCTACCGCATGGACCGGGTCCGGAAGGTCACCACCCTGGACGCGACCTTCACGCCACCCGCCGACCTGGACCCGGTGGCGGAGCTGGAGGACCACCTGGCCAGCGGCTGGGAGTACCAGGTGGAGGTGCACATCAACGCGCCGCTGAGCAGAGTCGCCGCTTGCATCCCCCGCGTCTTGGGCCGCCTGATCGAACAGGACGACGGGACCACTCACCTGATCGGCAGCACCAGCAACCCGACCTGGTACGCGGAACAACTGGCGACCATCCCGGCCCCGTTCAAGGCGGTGCACTGCCCAGAACTGCGCACCGCCCTGACCACCCTCGCCCAACGCCTGGAGGCAAGCGCCGACCAGCCCGCCAACGGGCAGTCCGCTGGGAAGGACACCGCGCCCGGCACTCCCGAACTCAGCCCGGGCGAGCCCGGCTAGGCCCGCTCCAGCACCACGATCGGGATCACGCGCTCGGTCTTCTTCTGGTACTCCGCGAACACCGGCGAGTAGGCGACCATCCCCGCGTACAGCCGATCCCGCTCCGCCCGGTCCTCGACCACCGTCGCCACGGCCTCGAACTTCTCCTCGCCCACCTCGACCGTCACCTTCGGCGTGGCGACGATGTTGTGGTACCAGGCCGGGTGCTTCGGCGCGCCCGCGTACGACGCCGCGACCACGTACCGTTCGCCGTCGCGCGTGTAGGCCAGCGGGGAGACGCGCTCCTCGCCCGTGCGCGCCCCGACGGTGGTCAGCAGCAGGAGGTTGCCGCCCTCGAACCGGCCGCCGACCTTGCCCCCGTTGGCCCGGAACTCGGCGACCAGCCGCTGGTTGAACTCGCCCACGCCCTCGGCCATGCGGTCACGTTCCTCTCTAAGTTCGGTGTCTCCCGAACAATCATAGGCGACGTGGATCACAGGGTCCGCCGCGTGGGACGCGGTCCGGGACTCCAGGCCACCGCGACCGGTCGCGAACGGCCGCGGTCGGTCGCGACCGGCCGCGGGTCAGTCCGGCGTGCCGGTGAGGTAGCGCTGGAGCGTCGGGCCGATCCACGCCACCAACTCGTCCCGGCTCATCGCCACCACCGGCGGCAGCCGCAGCACGTACCTGGTCAGGGCGATCCCCAGCACCTGCGTGGCGATCAACCCGGCCCGCGTGCCCACCTCATCCGGCGCGACCTTCGCCACCACCGGCCCCAACTGGGTCGCGAAGATCTCCCGCATCCGCTCCACCGCGGTCGCGTTGGTCACCGCCGCCCGCAGCAACGCCATCAACGTCTCGTCGCCGTCCCACCGGTCCACCACGTGCCCGGCCAGCCGCCGACCGACCTCCCCGACGGGCAGGTCCGTCACGTCCGGCAGCCGCAGGTCGAACTCCGCCGCCGCCGCGAAGAGCTTCTCCTTGTTGCCGAAGTACCGCATGACCATCGACGGGTCGATGCCCGCGTCCGCCGCGATCGCCCTGATGGTGGCGCGCTCGTAGCCGTCTTCGGCGAACCGCTCGCGGGCCGCGGCGAGGATCGACTCCTTGGTCGCGGCCGAGCTTCGGGGCTTGTCGGAGGCCATGCCAACGATTGTAGGCCAACAAGTGTTGACATCGCCACCGCGCACCCGCCAGACTCATGCCAACACACGTTGGCAAACAAGCGTTGGCAAAGGGGGAGTCATGAGCGGAACGACCGAGGTGCTCGTGGTCGGGGCCGGGCCGACCGGGCTGCTGCTCGCCGGGGACCTCGCGGAGGCGGGCGTCCGGGTGGTCGTGCTGGAGCGCCGCGACGGGCGGGTGTCGAACCTGTCCCGCGCGTTCGGCGTCCACGCCCGCACGCTGGAGCAGCTCGACGCGCGCGGCTTGGCCGACCGGCTGGTGCCCACGGGCGCGGCGCTGGACCGGGTCCGCCTGTTCGGCGGGGTGGAGGTGGACCTGGGCGCCCTGCCCAGCCGGTTCCCCTACCTGCTGATCACGCCGCAGTACAACGTCGAGAACCTGCTCCGCGAACGGGCGCTGCGGGCCGGCGTCGAGATCGTGCACAACGCCGAGGTCAAGGGCATCGCGCAGGATGCCGACGGCGTCACCGTCACCACCGCCGACCAGACCTACCGCGCCGCCTACGCGGTCGGCGCGGACGGGTTCCACAGCGCGGTCCGGGCGGCGCTCGGGCAGCCGTTCCCCGGCCGCTCGGTGCTCAAGTCGATCATGCTGGCGGACGTGCAGGTGGCCGAGGCGCCCGCCGACCTGCTGGCCGTCAACGGCGTGGGCGACGCGTTCGCGTTCATCGCGCCCTTCGGCGACGGCTACTACCGCGTCTTCGCCTGGGACCGCCGCCGCGCCGTCGCCGACGACGCGCCGCTCACCCTGGACGAGGTCCGCGACGTCACCCGGCGCGCCCTGGGCACCGACTTCGGCATGCACGACGCCCGCTGGCTGTCGCGGTTCCACAGCGACGAGCGGCAGGTGCCGGACTACCGCGTGGGCCGGGTGTTCCTGGCCGGCGACGCCGCGCACGTCCACTCGCCGGCCGGCGGCCAGGGCATGAACACCGGCCTGCAGGACGCGGCCAACCTGAGCTGGAAGCTCGCCGCCGTGCTGCGCGGCGCGCCCGACCGCCTCCTCGACACCTACCAGGCCGAACGCCACCCCGTCGGGCGCGCGGTGCTGCGCAGCAGCGGCGGCATCATCCGGGCCGCCATGATCAAGTCGTGGCTCGGGCGGGCGGTCCGGGGAGTCGTCGGCCGGGTGGCGCTGTCGGTGCCCGCCATCGCCCGCAAGGCCACCGGGCAGCTCAGCGGCGTCGGCTACACCTACCCGCGGCCCGCCGGCGCGCACGAGTTGGTCGGCACGCGCGCCGCGGACGTCGCGGTGGGCGGTCGCCGCCTGTACGAGGTGCTGCGCGGGCAGAAGTTCGTGGTGCTGGGCGACGCCGACGTCACCGGGTGGGAGGACCGCGTCGAGGTCGTCCCGGGCGCCGGCGGCCCGCTCGTGCTGGTCCGCCCGGACGGGTACGTCGGCTGGGCGGGCGCCGACCCGGCCGCGCTGCGCCGGGCCCTGGCCGAACTGGTGGGAACCCGCTGAACCGGGGTACCCGGGGTGTCCGGAGTGGATGGACCCGACGAGGAGGGCGTGTCGTGGAACGGGAGAGCACCCAGCACGGTCCCGCGGTGGACGACGAGCTGAAGCACGAGGTGGAGGACTCGCTGCGGGCGGGCGGCCCGACGCACGCGGAGGAGTTCCGCGATCCGGAGATGCCCGACGCGGAGGAGTCCGGCGACCTCGGCCTGGACCCCGGCCGCCGGGCCGACCCGCCGACCGCCTAGCGGTCCCGGCTCTGGTCGATCGCGACCGAGTCGAGGACCTCGTCGAACGAGCCGTAGACGCCGTCGGGGACCGAGCGCAGCGCGTGCACCGTGTCCTCGTCGGCGTTGTTGCGGGATGCGTGGTCGGCCAGTTGCGCCTTGTCCGCCGGGTACGCGACGTCGCGCAGGGCGGTGCGCAACCGGTCGACGGTGGTCGTGTCGGTCATGCCGCCCGACTACCCGGGAGGGGTCGGGGTAAACGCCCGCGGCAGCGGGCACCCCGGTGGCATGGACGTCGACGTGAGGGAAGACCTGCGGCGGTTCGTGCTCGACCGGCTGGCCGAGGACGAGCGGCGGCTGGCCGAGGACGGGACGACCGCGCTGGACGACGCCGAGGGCCGGGGCCGGCTGCGGATCGTGCGCGCCGACGACGGCGAGGGCCTGCTGCTGCTCCCGGGCACCAGTGACGAGGACCGCGTGCCCGTTCCGTTCGCGGAGAAGGCGGCGCTGCTGCGCGACGAGCTGGAAGCCGGCGCGGACGACGACACCCTGCGCCTGCTCGCCACCGCCTACGACACCCACCACGCGTGGCAGGAGGAGTGGCGCCCGCAGCTGGGCTAGCCGGGCGGCCGGGGGTCAGGAGGCTTCCGGGCGGGTGTCGCCCAGGACGGCAGCGGCGGCCATCGCCGGGTCCGGCCGGACCGTGACCAGCGTGTCCACCTCGGTCGCGGCCAGGGGGCGCAGCACCGTGGGCTGCGTGGCGGCGATGCCCAGCGGCACGCCCAGCCGGCGCGCGTGGTGTTCGGCCTCCACCAGCATGGAGATGCCGGTCGAACCGAAGAACACCACCTGGCGCAGGTCGATCACGAGCACGGTGGGGCGGGTGTCGAGCAACCGGGACACCTCGGCGCGCAGCCGCGGTGACGTGGCCATGTCCACCTCGCCGACCACTTCGAGCACGACGACGCCGTCGGATTCGGCGGTCGTCACCCGCAGCGCCCGGTCGAGTTCAGGTCCCGTCATCCCCGTCGCTCCCCGCCGTGAAGCCGCGAGGGCCCGTCCCGGACTGGCCGCTCAACCGGGATCGTCCTCACGGTGACGCCTTCGTGTCCGCTTCGAACGTACGACCGCCGCGGCGATCCGACAAGCGGACCCGCTGTCACGCGGTGCGTGACAACTCCGCCGTGTCGTAGGTGCGCAGCCGCACCGAGAGGTCCCCGACCCGGCGCGGCGCGGGCAGCGACACCGCGGCGCCGTGCTGAACCTGGTCCAGCCAGGCGGCGACCACGTCGGGCGGCGGCAGGACGTCCCCGCCCAGGCGCGCCCGCACGACCAGGTCCTCCCCGCCGTGCGTCTCGACGGCCGCGGCCCACCCGTCCCGCTCGTCCCACACCAGCGCCAGGTCGTCGTCCGGGAAGCCGGGCAGGTGGCCGTCCACCGCGACGTAGGCCGACGCCGGCCGCTCGGCCTGCACCAGCGAGCACTCGCCGCTCAACCCCAACGCCTCCGTGACGCGCCGGACGTACTCCCGCAACGCCCGCGTCGCCGCTTCCTCGAAGTCCCAGCTCATCGCCAACCGCCCTCGTTCAACCGGACCGGGCGCCGACTGTTTGACGCACCGCCCAGATACCCCAACCGGGTGACCGTCCAAACACACGACCCGGCGAACCGATCACCGACAGCCGAAAAGCGCAGGTCAGCCCGCTCCCTCGGCGGGCGGGCCAGAATGGGGTCCGTGGCGGACTTGCGGCTGGTGGCCCGGGACGTGACCGGGCCCACCCGGTGGCGGTGGGAGCTGGTGCGCGCGGGGGAGGACCGGCCGCTGGCGGAGCACCGCGTCGAGCTGGACCCGCGGGCCTGGCAGTTCCAGGCGTTCACCGACCTGCACCGGTACGTGGGCTGGAACGCCGCCCCGGACCGCCTGCTCGCGAGCACGGCCGAGCTGCTGGCGGAGGTCGGTCGGTGGGCCGGCGCGGAGGTGCTGGGCGACCGGGTCGCGGCCCGGATCGCCGAGGCCGCCGGCACCGTGCGGGTCGAGGTGCCGCCGCACGCGGAGACCCTGCTCCACCAGCCGCTGGACCTGGCGCACTGCGCCGGGCGCGCGCTGGCCGACACGCCGGGCGTCGGGTTCACCTTCGCCGTGCCCGGCTCGCCCGCGCCGAAGGAGCCGGTGGGCGCGGCGCTGCGGGTGCTGGCCGTGTTCAGCCTGCCGCACCGCACGACCGCGCTGGGCCAGCACCGGGAGCGGCACCGGTTGACGCGGCTGGTGCGGGAGGTCGTCGAGCGGGGGCGGGCGGTCGAGCTGACCGTGGTGCAGTACGGCGCGACGCGGCGGCGGTTGGCGGCGGTCGCCGGCGCCCGCGGCTGGGACGTGGTGCACCTGTCCGGTCACGGCGGCGTCGGCCTGTTCGCGCTGGAGGCCCCGGACGGCACCCGGGACGTGGTCGACTCACGCACCCTCGCCCACCTGCTCGGCCCCACCCGCCACCGCCTGAAGCTGGTGGTCGCCTCCGCCTGCGAGTCGGCCGCCGCCACCACCGCCCACACCGCCCACCTGCTGGACCTGGCCGCCGACCCGGTCCCCGCACCGCCCGACGCGCCGGAAACCGGGGTGGCGGTGGCGTTGGCACGGGCGTTGGGGTGCTCCGTGGTGGCCATGCGGTACCCCGTCGACGACGCGTTCGCCACCGAGTTCGCCGAGCACTTCTACCGGCGGCTGTTGACCGGGAGCCCGGTGGACGCCGCCACGCGCGGGGCCACCGCCGAGGCCGCCGCGGTGGTGCCCGGGGTGCCGCTCTCGGTCGTCGCGCCGGCGGTGTTCGAGGTCGCCCCCGGGTTGACCGTGGCCGCACCGGTCGGGCGCGCGCCACGGCCCGGACCCGATCGGATGGCGCACTTCCCGGCCGAGCCCGAGCGGTTCGTCGGGCGGGGCGCGGTGATGGCCCGGGCGGCCGCCGTGCTGGCGGCCGGCAGCGGACGGCCAGGGGTGCTGCTGCACGGGATGGCCGGGGCCGGGAAGACCGCCTGCGCCGTCGAACTGGCCTACCGGCACCAGGAGGACTTCGACGCGGTCGTGTTCTGGCGCGCCCGCCCGGACCCGGTGGACCTCGCCGTCCAGTTGGAGGCCCAACTGGGCCTGCCGGTGGTGGACAAGGCCGACGCGCTGGGGGAGTGGCTGACCGCGTTCCTCGAACACCGGCGGGTGCTGCTGGTGCTGGACAACCTCGAAACGCTGGAAGGGTCCGACGAGCGGTGGGCGTCGGTGTGGCGGGCGCTGACCACGCACCGGGGCGCGTCCCGGGTGATCGGCACCAGCCGGGTGCCGCTGCCGGGGGTGGACGGGTTGTCGGTGTCCGCGCTGACCCGCGACGAGGCGCTGCTGCTCACGCGGGAACTGCCCAACCTGGGCCGGATGCTGCACCCGGACGCGGTCGCACCGACCGGGGCGGTGGCCGCCGACCGGTACCTGGTCCGGCGCGTCCTCGCGCTGGTCCAGGGGCATCCCAAGCTGCTGGAACTGGCCGACGCGGCGGCGGCGGACCGGCGCGCCCTGGTGACCCGGCTCAACCAGGCCGAAGCGCACGCCGCCGACCACGGGATCGCGCTGTCCGGGTTCTTCGCCGGGGACGGGGGCCGCACCGAGGCCGACTTCGTGGCGGCGCTCGCGCACTGGACGCTGGCCTCGCTGGCCGCGCTGCCCGAACCGGCGCGGCTGCTCGCCCGACTCCTTTCGCGCATGGAGGAGGGCGACCGGATCGCCCCCGTCGTCGCGCGGACGTGGGAAGGGCTGTGGCACCGGCTGGACCGGCCGGACCCGGTGCCCGCGCCACCGCTGGACGCCCTGCACGACGCCGCCCTGGCGCGGGTCGAGGACGGCGCGGTCGACCTGCACCCCGGCGTGGCCGAGGCGATCCGCCACGACACCGACCCGGGCACCGGCAAGACCCTCGACGTCATGCTCGTCTCGTGGTGGGACCACGTGTTCCGCGAGGGCGCGCGCCGGCCCGGCGCCGAGAACTCCGCCCTGGTGCTGCGGGCGGCGTTGGCCGCCACGCCCTACCTGGTCCGGCTCGGCGAGTACGCGCTCGCGGCGGAGATGCTGCTGCACGCCGTCATCCGCGACACCTCGCCGACGACCGTCCACACCGCGCTCTCCGCGCTGCGGCGCATGGCGGGCCTCACCGACGACGACGCCGTCCACGGCGTGCTCGCGGAAGTCCTGCGGCACGTCGATCCCGCCCAGGCGGAAACCCTGTTGCGGCAACGGCTCCGGTCAACCGACCACGCCGCCGCCGCACGCGCCGCGGGCGGGCTGTTCAACGTGCTGCGCGACGCCGGCCGGCTGCCCGAAGCGCTCGCCGTGGCCGAGCAGGTCCGGGAACTCAGCCGGAAAGCCGGCCACGGGCCGTGGGCGCAGGCGCAGGGCCGCGTCGCGCGCCTCCAGGTGCTCGGCCTGATGGGCCGCCACCACGACGTGCTGGCCGAGACGGAGGTCCTCCACGCGGAACTGGCCCGGTTGCCCGACGTGCCCGCGGTCGGCGACCCGGTCGAGCCGTGGTCGGTGCGGGAGATGGTGCTCGACACCGCGTGCGAGTCGGCGTTGGCGCTGCGCGAGTGGGAGGCGGCGCTGGCGTTCAACGAACAGGCGGTGGCGAGCAAGCGGCGGCGCGGCGCGGCGAGCCGGGAGTTCGCGCGGACCTGGTTCAAGTCGTTCGGGCCGCTCGTCCAGCTCGACCGGATCGACGAGGCCGACCGCCTGCTGCGCACCTGCCAGCGGGTGTTCGAGGAGCTCGGTGACGTCTCCATGCTCATCCCGGTGTTCGGCGCGCGGGCCGTGGTCGAGTACGCGCGGGGACGCCTGGACGTCGGGCTCGACCTGCAACGGACCGCCCTGCGGCTGGGCTACGCCCGGGGCGACCTCGGCAACACCGCCACCGCGCACCACAACCTGGCGAGCTTCCTGTCCCCGACCGGCGACCGGGCCGAACGGTCCGCGCACCGGCTCGCGTCCGCGCTGCTGCGCTTCGTCATGGGCATGGGGCACGACGTGGGCGGCTCCCTCGCGGCGCTGGCCGACGAGTACCGCGTCGGCGACGAGCCCGCGACCTTCGCCGAGCTGGTCCGCCTGGTCGAGCGCACGCCCGGGGTGCGCTTCGCGGAGGTCGTGGGGAGGTTCGGCGACGGCGAGCAGGCGTTCGCCGCCTTGCTGGAGCTGGCCGAACGGCTGCGCCGCGGGTGACTCAGGGCTTCGCGGCGCCGCCCGTCGCCACCAGGAACGCGACCACCCCGGCCACCAGGAGCACCCCGCCGAACACCGTCCACCGCCGCGCCCGCCGCAACGCGAACCGCACCTGTTCGGCGTGCGCCAAGGCCAGCAACCACTTCACGTACGGGTCGGTCCGCTCCACGTTGGTCCGCGCGCGGGACAGGTTGTGCGCCAACGCCCGTTTGCGCCGGACGTCCTCCTCCGCCTCATGCGCCCGGTGCAGCCGGGCCGCGACACCGCGGTGCGCCAGCAAGTTCGCCACGCTGGTCGCGGCCGTCCCGAAGTACTCCTCGGGCGCGGCGTCGATCCGCGCGACCAGCTTGCGCAACCGCTTCCCCGACAGGTCCGCCACCGTCACGACGGTCGGTTCGAGCACCCGGCTGGTCTGCCAGATCGCGGTCCCCACGCCCACCAGCACGGCCAGCAGGCCACCGCCGGCCAGCAGCGCGTCGGCGATCCCGTGCACCCGGCCGATGCCCACCAGCGGACTGCCGCCCACCAGCGCCGCGCCGACCGCGCCCAGCGCGCCCAGCAGCCACTTGGCCGTGGCGCGCATGTCGGCGATCGCGTCCAGCGGGGAGGGCGGGTCGGCCACCGGGGTCACCGCCCCGCCGTCGGGTCGTCGCCCTTCACGACCACGTTCGGGTTCACCGGGTCGGCCGGCACGTCCGCGTAGGTCACCCACTCGCGCCCGTCGAAGACCCGCAACTCGCCGTCGTCGTCCAGCCAGATGTCGTTGGGCCGCGGGTTCTGCGGGGGACCGGCGCTCACCCACCGGATTATGCACCCCGGGCCTGCGCGCCCACCGGCGATCCGGCGACCCCGGTGGCCGCGCGCACGAACGCCGCGACCGCCCGTGACCGCGAGTTCCGCGGCCACGCCACGGACAGCGTGAACGGCGGCAGGTCGGTGACGGGCCGGTACGCCACGCCGGGGCGCGGGTGGCGGCGGGCCAGGGAGCCGGGCAGGAACCACACCATGCGGCCCAGTTCGACCATGTTGAAGATCTCGGCCACGTCCCGGGGCCGAAACCCGGTGGTGGTCGCCGTGCCCGTGCCGTCCTCCTCGGCGGGGGAGCCGTCGGGCAGGACGCGCCCGGCGAAGTCGGCCAGCCGCAACTCCGCGCGGGCCGCCAGCTCGTCGCCGACCGTCAACGCGACCACGCGGGTCTCGGTGACCAGCGGTTCGGAGTCCAGGTCGGCCGCTTCGGCCGGGCCGGGCAGCAGGGCCACGTCGGCGCGGCCGTCGCGCAGCGCCACGGCCTGGTCGCCGCGCCCGCCCAGCACCAGTTCGACCGGCGGGAGTCCTTGCGTGCGTTGGTACTCCGCGAGCATCGCCGGCAGCAACCCCGCGTCGAAGTCGGCCTTGAGCGCGAGCCGCAGCGCCGGCGTGGGACGGCCCGCGTGCCGGGTGCGGCGGGCGGCGGCGCTCACGGCGTCCAGCGCGGTTCGGCCCTCGCGCAGCAGGACCTCGCCGGCGGGGGTGAGCGCCACGTGCCGGGTGGTGCGGTCGAGCAGCCGAACGCCCAGGCCGCGCTCCAGCTCCCGGATCGCCCGGGACAGCGGCGGCTGCGCCATCCCCAGCCGCCGCGCCGCCCGCCCGAAGTGCAGCTCCTCGGCGACGGCCACGAAGTAGCGCAGCTGCCGGACCTCCAGGTCGTCCATACCCGCACGGTATCAACGCGGACCGGATCGGTCCTTCAGTCGCGCGGGTCCCGCCGGTTGACTCGACGCCGTTGTGCCCCAACCAGATCCGAGGAGAACAGCGTGATCGTCGTGACCACACCGACGGGCAACACCGGCCGCAGGGTCGTCCGCGGCCTGCTCGACCGGGGCGCACCCGTCCGCGTGATCGCCCGCGACCCGTCCCGCCTGCCCGACGACGTCCGGGACCGCGTGGAGGTCGTCCAGGGCTCGCACGCCGACGCCGACGTCGTCGCCAAGGCGTTCGCCGGGGCGGAGGCCGTGTACTGGGTCCCCACGCCGGACCGCGGGACCCCCGACGTCCAGGCCGCCTACGTCGGGTTCACGCGGGCGGCGGCGCGGGCGTTCACCGAGCAGGGCGTGCGGCGGGTCGTCGGTGTCTCGGCGCTCGGCCGCGGGTCGGCGCTGGCGGGCGAGGCGGGCCTGGTGACCGCGTCGCTGGCGATGGACGACCTGATCGCGGGCACGGGCGTGCACTACCGGGCGCTGACCATGCCGTCGTTCATGGACAACGTGCTGCGCCAGGTCGAGCCGATCCGCGACCACGGCGTGTTCGCCGACATCGTGTCCGGCGACCGGAAACTGCCCCTGTGCGCCACCCGCGACATCGCCGACGTGGCCCTGGACCTGCTGCTGGACGACTCGTGGCAGGGCAGCGCCGACGTCCCGGTGCTCGGGCCGGAGGACCTGTCCCACGACGAGATGGCCGCGATCATGACCGAGGTGCTGGGGAGGCCGGTGCGCTACCTGCGGGTGCCCGAGGACGCGTTTCGAGCGCGGCTGACGGCGGCGGGCATGTCGGAGCCGTTCGCCGACGGCATGGTTGCGATGATGCGCGCGAAGGACAAGGGCCTGGACAACACCGAACCCCGCACACCGTCCTCCACCACCCCCACCACGTTCCGCCAGTGGTGCGAGGAGGTCCTCAAGCCCGCCGTCGGCTGATCACCCCCGTGAAGGCGATCCGGTCCGCCGACAACTTCGGCGGGCCACCGCCCAACGCGCGTCGGCCGGACGCGCCCCGATCGAGTGAACTCAGCGCAGGGGCGCGGGAAGGTGTCGGTCCAGCAGTTTGAACACCGCCGCGAGCACCACCGCCACCGCGACCACCAGCAGCGCGTTGCGCAGCGCGTCCGCGAACCCCAACTTCGTCACGTCCAGGAACGGGTACGGGTACCACCGCGTGAACGCGCCCTGCGTGAAGATGTAGAGCAGCCACGCCACCGGCCACAGGAACGCCGCCGCCACCGTCCCCCACGTCATGCGCGGACGGGGTCCGAGCAGCAGCCAGGCCGCGAGGAACGCCCACGGCGAGACGTAGTGGAACCCGATCGTCGCCACCAGCGCCGCCCCCGTCAGGTGCACCATGGGCGCCAGGACGATCGCGAACACCAACCCCGTGATGACGATGCCCAGCAACGCGTCCAGCCGGACCACCCGCCACACCGGCCCGTCCCGCGTCGGCCGCCGCGCCAGCACCAGCGACGCGGCCAGCACCAGCAGGTTGCTCTGGATGGTGAAGAAGCTGAACAGCCGCCACAGCCGCGTGCCCAGGCCGCCGGCGGCCTGCCCGGGGTTGGCGTCCGCGCCGCCGGTGAAGATCAGCGCGAGGTCGATGACCAGCGACCCGAGGACGATCACGGCGATCGCGGCGTGCACCCACCGCGACACCGTCTCCGCCGTGAGGCGGCGCTGCACGGTGACCATGGCGGTAGCTTAGGCCGAACGGATCAACGGCACAGGGTGAGCGCGTGCTCACCGCGAGTCGCCGTGAACGTCGCGGCCGGCTGCGGGCAACACCAGGTGTGAGGACGATGACCCAACACACGACGGCGGGTGCGCGGGCGTCCGACGCGGACGACCGGCCGGACCTGTCCGGACCCGGGCCGGGCCTCGTCTTCGGGCGGCTGTTCGACCGGCACGCCCGGCCGTTGCACCGCTACCTGGCCCGCCGCGTCGGCGACCTGGCCGACGACCTGGTGGGCGAGACGTTCCTGGTCGCCTACCAGACCCGGGCCGGCTACGACCCGGAACGCGGCACCGCCCGGTCGTGGCTCTACGGCATCGCCACCAACCTGCTGCGCCGCCACGTGCGCCAGGAGGTGCGCGGCCTGGCCGCCGCCGCCCGCGCCGCCGGGTCCGCCGCGGGCCAGGAGGACCACGGCGGCCGGGTGGCCGACCGGGTGTGCTCAGCCGCTCCGGTGACGACGTGCTGCTGGTGACCGTGGGCGCGTTCGGCG